>CAQBGY010000931.1 GCA_948759685.1 uncultured Eubacterium sp. | reverse complement strand
TTTTTTGTTCTATCTTCTGGAATATGTCATTTTCTTCGTGTGCAAGGTATTCTATTTCTTCTGAAGTCAAAGTTGACTGAGAATTTCGTCTGTGACTTTATAATCTATTCCGGCATACATGGTAGCCATCGTATCCATACTGACTTCCATTAAATTCGGAGTTCCACATTCCTCCGGCAGATTGACTGTATTAATAACTTTCGACACTCTGACCAGTGCTGAATCCATGTCTGTATCATCAGCAAACTCTATCATAACCATGCTATAATTATTTGCAGAACTGCTGATAATATTTTCCACTCCATTTACTGTGCCTAAAGCACTTTCCAGCGGCTTTGTCACATCATTTTCCACCTTAGTCGGTGATGCTCCCGGTTCTGTGGTAATAACCATCATATATGGAATTTCCATATCCGGCATCAAATCAGTATTCATGTTGCCAAGACTTACACCTCCGATGATTAATATAATAATTACCGCCACGACTACAAAAAATGGTTTTTTTACAAAAAATTTTGTCATTAACTATTCAGTCCTTTCTACTCTTGCAGCAATGTCTAATATATGCTGATTTATTTCTATATAAGAATCCCTTTTCACAATATACCCTGTCTATTTTAAAAGACAGGGTATTATTAATCAATCATAAATATTTATTTTTGCAAAACTTTTACATTTTATTAATATTTTGTAACAGTTCAGCCATGCGATACAAAATAAATACAGACAATGACTGCTTGCAGGCAATTGACTGTATTTATTTCGTATCATATGGTGAGCCAAATCAGCGAATAGGAGCGAAGCTCATTTGAGCTGATGGCTGAACTGTTACAATAATACAGCGGTGAGCCAAATCAGCGAAAAAGAGCAAAGCTCATTTGAGCTGATGGCTGAACTGTTACAATATATTTTATTCCATAATGTCAACGGCAAATAACTCCTCGCCTGCATGGATATTTCCCTTATTTAAAAGTCTGATGCGCTGGTTTTCTTTCATCTCTGTACATAGTACCGGTGATGCCATGGAAGGTGCATTTTGGTTCAGATATTTCAAATCCAGTTTTATGAGATTATCGCCTTTTTTAACCCGGTCTCCACCTTTCACATATACTTCAAAACCTTTTCCGTTTAATTTTACTGTATCAATTCCTACGTGCACTATAATATCAAGCCCTGAATCAGTATGAATTCCCAAAGCGTGTTTCGTGTCAAACACAAAACTGACAACTCCATCTGCCGGTGACATTACAATTGGTTCACTCGGTGTTACAACAGCCCCATCTCCCATCATTTTGCCTGAAAAAGCTTCATCAGGAGCATTCTCTATTTTATCGGCTGTTCCTGTCATTGGACTTGCAATGATAATTGTTTCCCTTATTTTTTCTTTATTCGGTTTTGTAACAGCCTCTTTATCTTTTTCCACTTTGTTGTCCTGCCTTGATGTGTGTTCTTTATCAATATTCTGCGATGTTTTTACCCTGCTCTTTACAGTTTTTGCAGCTGCCCCGCTTTCAAGATAATCCTCAAAATTTGATTTTATAACTGTAACTTTGGGGCCATAAATAATCTGTACACCATTTCCTTTATGAACCACTCCGGATGCTCCTGTCAGTCTCAGTCTGGAGTCATTCACCAGTGTAGCATCATGTACGGTAATTCGAAGTCTTGTTGCACAACAGTCCACATCTGAAATATTTTCTTTTCCACCTAATCCCTCACAGATTCCAGCAGACAATTCATCTACAACCGGTACATTTTCATCATTTTGTTTTTTTGCCTCCACATCACTTCTTCCGTAAAGCTTTATCTCATCTTCATCAAAACGTCCTGGTGTTCTTAAATTTAATTTTTTGATTAAAAAACTAAACAGGAAGTAATAAATAACAAAATAGAAAACACCTACAATTACTACCCATATCCAGTTTGTCTTTTGATTTCCCTGTAAAATACCGAACAGGAACAAATCAATTAATCCTCCGGAAAAAGTCATTCCAACACCTACTCCAAAGAAATGCATTAACGCATAAGCAAGTCCTGCAAATACACAGTGTATACCATATAAAAGCGGTGCTACAAATAAAAATGTAAATTCCAACGGTTCTGTGATACCTGTTATCATAGATGTAAGTGCCGCTGATAACAACAATCCTGACACTAATTTTCTTTTTTCTGTTTTTGCAGTCTTATACATGGCAAGCGCTGCACCCGGTAGCCCAAATATCATTAGAGGGAACTTTCCTGACATAAATCTTGTTGCAGA
>CAQBGY010000930.1:996-2261 GCA_948759685.1 uncultured Eubacterium sp. | reverse complement strand
GAATTAACGGTCGACACTTGCGATGTACTCACGCCCAAGGCGGGAGGGGAAGAAAGAGGAATTATTGCGCAGATTAGCCCGCTTACATTTTATTGTAAGAAATGCCACAAGGTTCATCAGTTTAGAAATGTTGAAGACTATAAGAGGAATACTAAGTGTCGTAATTGTAAGACGGTTGAATTGACTCAAATGAGACAGATCTACTATTGCAAATGTGGATGGGCGACTGCTGAGCATCCTGCATATTGCAGAACTCATAAATGGGAAAATATCTACTGGTATGGAGGGTATGATTTTGTATGTAAGAGTTGCAATACCAAAATACCAATGAGACAAAAGTGCAAAATATGTGGAAATATGTTGAATCCGCACCCGGCACTGGATCCTGCGCAGTATTTCACATTTAATTTTTCATTCGTCGATTTAATAGACGAGAAAATTGAAGATTTTATTTCTAATACTGATTATGGAGCATATATCACGATAGCGTATTGGATGGGAGATCTCTCTGACGAAGAGTTTGCAGACATAATCGAAAAGGGGATTGTATCTGATCCTGATACATATCAGAAAAAGTACGAGAGCTTTTATAATCTGTTTGTATCCTCACTGGGGGAGGATATGGCTAAAATTGCTGCGAAGCAAGCCGCTGATAAAGAGTGCGGAAATCAGTATAGTGATGTGATCGCTAAACTAAAACAGCAACTATGTGTCCCGCTGGACGAAATAAAGCGATTTGCTGAAATGCTTATTGAATATGATATGGTTGAAAAGTCAGAGGATATATCTACCTTGGAAGATGCCAAGGAAGTTGCTCAGTTGCTAAATACGAATGCAAATCCAGATGATTTTGATTGGACAGCTAAAAAATTTGGCATTGCGGATACTAAAGTATGCGGAGATATTCCATTTATATCATGCTCTTATGGATATACAAGAGAGAAATCTCAGTATGAAGAGGGTGTTCAATTAAGGGCTTTCAAGGAAGAGAAAGGTGGCAAGAAGAATGTATATGCCACAAAGCTCAGAACAGAGGGAGTTTTGTTTGAATTTGATCGAAAAAGGATCATCCAGTGGCTTCTCAAAAATGAATATTTAAGCTCTTCGGAAGCTCCAAATATGGATGATGAAAAAGATATAAAGACATGGTTTGTAAATAATATTCATTTAGGGGCGATCACTACTTTTAGTGAGATTGATCCCAATTTTGAATCATTAACAAGCTACGTTTATAGTTTAATTCACTCATTGTCTCATTTACTGGT
>CAQBGY010000930.1:0-986 GCA_948759685.1 uncultured Eubacterium sp. | reverse complement strand
GTGAAAGCAGCAGCTGAATTATGCGGATTAAATAAAGATTCAATTTCGGAATACATTTTCCCCGGTATACCTGCGATGATGATATACTGTCAAAATTCACAGGGCTTCAATCTTGGGGCGTTGTTTAATGTATTTGAGGCATATTTTGATAAATGGATTGCTGGTGCTGCGGCAAAAGCGGAAAAATGTGTCTTTGACCCTATTTGTATTGAGCGATATCGAGCATGTACAGGTTGCTTGTTTTTGAACGAGGTTTCTTGTCAACATTTCAATCAGGATCTAAATCGTAGGCTTGTAATTGGATATTACGATAAGATTGAGAAGAAAAAAACATACGGTTTTTGGGAGGAATTAGAATAATGCCTGCACATATGGACCCTGAAGATATACAGAATTACAAACACACTAAGTCAGAGGCGTACTTCTATGAGAAGTTGCATGAACAATTGTCCGAAAAGTTTCACTGCTTTTTTTCTATCAGATGGTTTGACAAGGTAAATGGGAAAAGAATAGACAGTGAATGCGATTTCCTTGTGTTCGACCCTGGCTTTGGTTTTTTGACAATAGAAGTAAAAGGTGGAATCAAGATTGATATTGATGCTCATAAGAGGTGGATTCTAACTGAGCCAGATGAGGAAGGAAATATCTCTACTCGGGAATTAAAGGAAAGTCCGTTTGCGCAAGCGGAAAAGAGTATGCGATATTTCTATGATAATTTTTCGTCTGAATATTTGCAGACATTCAATGGCGCATACGGATTTGCTGTGTGTTTTCCCTTTTACAAGGTGGATGAAAAAATCGAAGATGCTGCAGATAAAAACTTGATAATCGACGCTAGACATATTGATGGACTTGCACATAGGATAAACGAAATATTCCATTATTGGAAGAGCAAAAATAATACAGTATCGCCATTTTCAAGTGAACAAAAGCAGAAATTCATATCTATGGTTCATAAACAGATTTCATTATCTGCCGCTGCGGAG
>CAQBGY010000929.1 GCA_948759685.1 uncultured Eubacterium sp. | reverse complement strand
CCGTATATTAGCGAGTGGTATCGGTATTCTGCCAAATTGAACGGTATCTTTGAGGAATGTTTAAAGAATGGATAGAACAGAATTTATGAGCAAACTGTCGGCTCTGCTTGGTAATGTGCCGTCTACGGAGCTGGAAAAGGCAATATAATATTCAAAATACGAGGAGGAAATCTAATGTCAACAGAACAAGCCATTCACACGAAAGGATTATGCAAATCCTTTGGAAAAAATGAGGTGCTTCGTAAATGTTCATTAACCGTAGAAAAAGGAACAATATACGGCTTTTTGGGTATCAATGGAGCAGGCAAAACAACTATGTTCAAAATACTAACCGGCTTATTAACCCCTACTTTGGGCGAGGTTCAAGTATTAGGAAAAGATGTTACAGTACAGAAAGCTGATATATTACGGCATATCGGCAGTATGATTGATGTTCCTGTTTTTTACGAACATTTATCAGCAAAAGAAAACCTAAACATACATCTTGCCTATATGGGTGTTAAAAAAGCTGATACGGAAACGACCTTATCCAAAGTCGGATTGCAGAGCGTCGGAAATCAGCCCGTTTCGGAGTTTTCACTTGGTATGAGGCAACGTTTGGCTATTGCACGTGCTATGGTACATCAACCTAAACTGCTTATACTGGACGAGCCTGTTAATGGGCTTGACCCCGTAGGTATTCGTGAAATGCGTGATTTATTCAAAAGCCTTGTAGAAAAGGACGGAATAACTATTCTTTTTTCAAGTCATATTTTATCTGAGGTAGAACATATAGCGGATAAAATCGGTATCATTTCAAATGGTGCGATTGTGCGGGAAATGACATTGCAGGAATTGAAAAAAGACAACTCATTTAACCTTGAAGAATATTTCATTTCGATTGTGAAAGAGGGGGAAAGATAATGTTGAATTTAATAAAACTTGAAATTAAGCGTAACCGATTGAAAGGCTACATAACTGCGGGACTTTTAATTACATTTGCAGTATTAGGTCTTGTTTACTTATTTGCTACAATACCACATCTTGACGCTTCTGATACAGATGTTCAGATATTTATTACATATAACGGCATAGCCAACTTATCGTTAGTTGTTGCTACGGCTTGCTTTTCTATCTTATCGTCGGCAATGTATAACAGATTTATTGTTGAAGAATATGCAAGCAAAAAAGTTTTTTTGCTTTTCTCATACCCTGTTAAGCGAAGCCGAGTATTATTGGCAAAAGTTATAACTGTATTTTTGTTTACATTTGTTTCCATGCTGTTCAGCGGAGTGATTACTTTTGTAATATTCTTTACCACCGAAGCGTTTGTTCCTATTTGTCAAGAAGCTATAACAATGTCAACGCTATTCGGGGTTGCAATATCGCTTATTGCTTACTCTATAATAGCTGCTGCATTGGCGGTAATATCTTTGTGGTTTGGATATTGGAGAAAATCCGCTTCTGTAACAATTATAGTGGGCGTGATTGTTTCATGTATTTTCGGTAGCTTTGCGTCTGAAATCCTTTTAGCAGGAGGGATATTTAACAGCGTTATTGTTCTTGTGATTGCGGCGGCAAGTATATTAGTTGCTTTCGTTTTGACAAAAGCACTCTCTAACAAAATTAGCACCATGGAAGTGTAACACTTTCAACTTGGGCGGAAAACAAGGATTTGCTATGATAGCTGAACAATGGTTATTATGCCCGGTATGCGGCAACAAAACGCGGGTAAAGATACGCGGCGACACGATACTTGAAAACTTCCCATTGTTCTGTCCGAAATGTAAACAGGAAACGCTTATCAATGTAAAGCAACTGAATATGTCAGTTATCAAAGAGCCAGACGCACCGACGCAGAGCCGATAAACTTGCGAGTAATCGCAGTTTGTCGGCTCTCTTTATATCCCCCAATATTAAGCCGTTTCTATAAACTCATTACCCTGTCTATCAGCGGCGGCTTTGAATAAATCAAGGCTGCCGTTTCTTTCTATCCTCTGAAAAGGAATGATGCCACAAACGCCAACAGATACGGCGGCTAAAAGGAGGTAGCCGCCATGAAGCGCAAAGCGTATCGACAAAATCCGACGGTCATTGACATATCAAAAAAAGCCCGACCACCACCGGGGGAAATTACGCTTTTATATATGAACTGTCTAATCATCTAAATACTACTTATAATACCTATGCGCCTGTCCGGGTTTTTCGGACGGGCGCATTTTGCTGCTCAAAAAATCTTCGGCGTTTTTGAAAAACGCCGTATTGCCCCGCGAAAAGGGGGA
>CAQBGY010000928.1 GCA_948759685.1 uncultured Eubacterium sp. | reverse complement strand
GACGCTCTTCCGATCTACATAGAATTCCATAATTCTTCAACATCTCTGAAATAGTAAATATCATACAGATAATCGTGATTTATGTCCGAATACTTTAGATCAGAAATATCACGCAGCAATTCAGCCGATCCATAACCTTGTTCATACATCCATTTGGCAAAATCATTAACTTTACTTTTATGTGTAATGAACCCGCCAATAGAATGTTGATTCAACTGAGAATACATTTCAATCAAATCTGCTTTTCTTAGATCGGCAAATTCTACCGAAGGTTTCAGATTGAAAAATCTGGTCAAGAGATTTTCAAAATTGATCCTGCTCATTTCTGTCATTTTTAAGGATGATTCTGCGATATACCTATCCATAACGGATTGCTCAATCATGTTCATCACCTCAATTAATATAATAACAGATTTAAGCGTCCTTGTCAAGATGTTTTTTGAATAAACTGTTATTATGCCGAATTACTGAGGCCAAGACTTATCAGCATGGCCCGGTCAACACGATCCATTGTATCATCGGAAACGCTACCAACATATTTTTGTAGCCGAAACTTATCAATCGTTCGTATTTGCTCCAGTAAAACCGTAGAATCCATTGTAATATTACCTTCACCTGAATGAATGCTGATATGAGTAGGAAGTTTTTTCTTTGATTTGGATGTTAAAATAGCAACAATTACTGTTGGACTATGATAATTTCCTACATCATTTTGAACTATCAAAACTGGCCTTGTGCCACCCTGCTCACTTCCTATGGCTGGACTTAAATCAGCATAGAAAATATCGCCTCTTTTTATAGTCCTCATATCAGCACCCCCCCTATCTATATCTATTATTGAATAACCTGTTATTATACTATCATGCTTGACCACAAATGTCAAGCACAATCTTTAGTTTTGAAAGGAAAATTTTACTGCCATCTCTTTTGCATATTTCAATACCCCCTGTGCTTTATTGTAGAGATCATCAGCAATTATTTCTTTGTCCCGGTCATCATAAATAGGAATACTGGTTATTGAATTCTGGCCTTCCAAATCATATACTCCCGCATAAATTCTATTGCGTCCGTCATGTAATTTAATCTGGAAACACACAGTACGGCTCATTTGCATGGAATCAGAATAGCCATTTAAATAAACATTGATGATGTGTTGAATTTGCCGCTGTTCCATAGGATGTAACTCACCCAGCAGCGATGGATCAACTACCAATATCAGCATATCTAATTCTTTCACATAGCTGATTAAACGATCACTAAAGTAATCTACACACATTAGATCAGAAATTTCTTTCCATATTTTTCGTTCTCTGATAATAGAATCTTGCTGCTTCGTATGTAAGGCGGAAATGTGATATACAACAGAAGATGTTTTGCAAATAAACTCAATTTCACTTATGGCCTGAATATCTACTACATAACCATTGGAATGAACCGAATTAGCAAAAAGCCGTTTAAATTCCATATACCCTGCATTATCACCAACAATTTCTGTCGCATTAAATTCACGACCATTATCGGCTGAAATATGGAAAAGGTCGTACTTACTCAACAGAGAAAACAAAGAAAGCATCTTTACATTGCTTACAGGATCAGCTTTGATATGCAACTCGATCACACTCCTATTCTATATTGACAAATTAGATTATTTACCGTATAATGGACGGTGCAGAGATAATTTTCTCAGCCCACGGTCATACTATATCAGATAGCTTTCTCAATGTCAAGCATAAAATGAGATAATATTCTAAGTGGAGGGGAAATTTTATGGAAATGGGTTTATATGACCGCATTCAAAAACTGTGCGAAGATAGAAAAATCAGTATAGCACGTCTGGAAAGTGATTGTGGATTTTCAAATTCTACAATCAAAAAATGGAAAGCTACCAGTACGCCCGGAGTAGATAAGATTAAAGCAATAGCACAATATTTTGGAGTCACTGTCGATTATCTACTTGGCCTGACTGAAATTCCTACATCGGCGGATGAAATTTGTGGTGATCCAGATATTATTTCTATCCAACGAGCAAAGTCAAAAATGGTCAAAGGCGATCCGCAGCGGATGATGCAAATGCTTCGTATTGGATTTGACTATGCGTTTAAAGATGACAATGAAGAATAGTCCGTATTATTGGACTTTATCTATGCTATGATAATTGCGAGGTGATAGACGCTTGATTAGATATGCTTATATTTGTAACCAAGTCCTACAGCTTTACCGCAATTATCATAGCATAGATAAAGTCCAATAATACGGACTATTC
>CAQBGY010000927.1 GCA_948759685.1 uncultured Eubacterium sp. | reverse complement strand
AAGTCCGGGCTTTGCGCATAAAAAAAGGTTGTGCCAGCATTTTGACACAACCTCAACAATGCGATATTGCTCTTTTAGTGGAGGTAAAGGTATTAAGTGCTCAACCAGTTTCACACGTGAAATATTAGGTTGGGCACCACCTTCTCCTTTCTTTATGAAAGAATCTCGGCTCGCCATAAGGAAATAAAATAGATACCAATTATAAATCAAATAAGGAGTACAACCACAACAGGCTTGATTTGTAGTGAGTTCCTTGCCTACGATTGCTAATTTTCCAATAGTAGCACCATACATTGCAATAAGAACATCCCCAATTTTATTCATACGTAAAGAGTAATCCTGAAAAGCTTTCTGTGTAACTTTTTCCTCAGTATCATACACTATTCCATTGTTCAATTCACCTGTCTTAAGCCATAGAATATTGCCATTATAATAATTAGTATTACCCCTTTGAGGTGTTGAACCAGCCCCCCAATCTCCAATTTGCCCCATTCTTACCCAAACCCAATTTTCAGGAATCTCAAAAGGCATCTGTTCAGTTATATCGAAGCATTTTTTACCTACCTGCTCATAATACTTGTTATCGTCACCTTTGTAGATGATGCTATCTATGAGAGAGGATTTTTTGAGTTTGCCCTCTTTTACAAGTAACTCTTTCTCCTTGTGAATTTCGGCAAGCAATTCTTGGGCTGTGCCTTCTGCTTGGATTTGTGGTACAAGCTTGCCTTGAATTGCCTCTTGGAGAATAGATTTCTTCAACAACTCAAAGATTGAGATATTTAGTTTACTCAAATCATTCGACAAGGATTCATACCGATCAACAAATGGCATTGTGAGATTGATTGCATTTACAATCCGAAATTGTTCTTTTAGCGGTGGAACAGGTATCAACAAGTTCTGAATCCTCATAATAGCCAATTTGGGTTGACCGACTTTTGTTATAAAAGCTGTAATTTGAGATTGTACTACATCAGAAGACAGACAATACATTAAGAATTTCTTATCCATTTGCCTAAAAACTATTTTATTCGCATTCTCGGTTAGATTTGCATTGTCAAATTCTTCTGGTATTTCACCAATATGTCCAATTGTACCTGCGACAGTAATATATAGGTCTTCTTTGGAAATATAATAAGCTTTGATTTTTTGATAAATATCTTCTGTGATATAGTGAATATCATTGCTGTTTACAGAATGATTTTTCATGTCTGTAACACGAATATACTTATGTCCTGTGTTTACTGTAGTTAAAGATTGTCCAACAGGTATTCTTTTTCCACCACATATAGAAGCTATATTCCCTAATTTTTCCCATTCCCACCCCTGTGGTATCTCAAACGGAATTTCTTCGTCAATGCACTTCACTTTCCCAGTGGCAATGAACTTCTCATAATAGGAACTCAATGAATTAGGCAATACCATACATTATTATGATAACGAATTGTTTAACTAATAATGTATCTGACATGAACATTGAAAATTTTGAAACGTATCTTCGTCAAGGGAATATGGCGGGGAACACAATTGCAGCTTATCTCTATGCCGTAAAAGAGTATTATTCCCGGCACAAAGAATTGAACAAGCGCAATTTGCTTGTGTATAAAACCTATCTCATTGAGAAATTCAAGCCTAAGACAGTGAATCTTCGTATTCAGGCAATGAACAAGTATCTTGATAGCATGGGAAAATCTCGTTTGAGATTAAAATCCGTCAAAGTGCAGCAGCGGAGTTACTTGGAAAATGTAATCAGTAATGCCGACTACGCTTTTCTAAAAAACAAACTAAAAAAGGAGGAAAACCAAGAATGGTATTTCGTAGTTCGTTTCCTCGCAGCAACAGGAGCAAGAGTCAGTGAACTAATCCAAATGAAGGCTGAACACGTGCAGATGGGTTATTTTGACATCTACACCAAAGGTGGCAAAATACGTCGTATTTACATTCCGAAGTCCTTGCGCAAGGAAGCCACAGAATGGCTTAGCAAAGTCAATCGTACCACCGGCTATCTTTTTCTTAATCGCTTTGGTGAGCGTATCACTACAAGAGGGATTGCGCAACAGTTGAAAAACTACGCAGCCAAATACGGATTGAATGAGAAAGTGGTTTACCCCCATTCATTCCGTCATCGCTTTGCTAAAAATTTCTTGGAGAAGTTCAACGATATTTCTCTACTTGCTGACCTGATGGGACATGAAAGTATTGAAACAACTCGTATTTATTTGAGGCGTAGCAGTGCCGAACAACAAGAGATTGTTGATAAGGTCATA
>CAQBGY010000926.1 GCA_948759685.1 uncultured Eubacterium sp. | reverse complement strand
GTGACTGGAGTTCAGACGTGTGCTCTTCCGATCTTTTCTTAATTCCATTTGGCTTGATATTGGGATTAAACGCAAAACCAATACTTTTTCGCTTTGCAAGATTTTCACATTCCAAAATCATCGATTTGAACGCTGGGGTTAAACTCTCCGACAACAAGTTTAGATTGCCCCACACTTTTGAATCCGGCATACATTCGCGCACTTCAGATACAAAGAGAAAATCTACACCGAGACTACTGAGCAATTCAATCATGTCTGGAATATCCGAGCGGTTTAATTGTGTCAAAACCATATTTACAACAATTGAAAAACCTGTAGAGGGAGTCCTATTTCTGATTTCGTTGATTCGTCGAATATTTTTTATTATCGTATCAAAATTTCCAACGGGCCGATGCGCCGTATATGTTTCCTTATTCGAGCCGTCCAAGGAAATGACAAGTTGCGTACCTGCCGACACAAGTAGCTCCATAATTTGATTTGTAAGCAATGATCCATTTGTTATTAGGGTCACTGCTGTATCGTTTTCAGCAGCTGCCTTTACAAGTCTTCCCGTCATATCACTTAATAGCGACTCTCCTGTTCCTTGTAACTCAAGTACTTCCAAGCCAGGTAAAATATCTTTAATCAGCATTTCGCAAATGTTATTAGGCAAATCTTGGCCATATTCATAGTAACCGTGCTTGCATGTAATGCACTTAAAATTGCATCTACTTGATACTTCAATCTGAGCTCTCTTTATATTCATTTAGACCTCCAACCCAAGTTTAGATATCAACCCTGATGGCAGTTTAGACGGATATCCTTGAAATGCAATACGATTTTCATCAAGAACAACAATCCAATCTGCATTCCTAACGAAATATGGATTATTGTCAGCGATAAGCATACTGTTGTTTTTCGCTACCAACTTGCGCATCATAATAAATACTTTATCAAAATCACTAGGGTGTAAGCCGCGCGATGGCGTATCTAAAATAAATAAACTACGATTCCCCAACTTTTTGGCTAACTCTTTTGTTATTTTAATACGCTGACTTTCACCGCCGCTTAATGATGGGGATGGTTGTCCTAACGTCAAATAGGATAATCCCACATCAACAATAAAATTCAACTTTTCTGTTAGTATTTTCCGATCAGGACACCGCTGAGCCAATGCTCCGCAGGGAGACTGCAGCATTGCCCCAATAGAAAGTCCATCTATTACAATTTCATTTATTTCATTACGGTAACGACTACCATTGCACGCTGAACAAGGCTCAAATATTGTTTCCTCTCCAATAACAATTTCTTTTACACCCTTTCCGCCACATTGGACACAGCCACCTGTTGAGTTATATGAGTATTCCGAAACAGAATATCCTCGAACCTGACTCTCTGGTAGCTGTGCAAATATATTCCGCAAAATATCCATGATTTTTGTGTAGGTTGCAGGTGTACTCATTGAATTGCTACCAATAGGCGTTTGGTCAACGAAGTGGGGGCGGCGTATATAGGTTTTTCCGCTTATTTCGCCATTGATACCTGCTCGATTTTTCCACGCATTGGCAGATTTATCAAAGGCCCGAAACATAATATCAAGCAAAGTAGTTTTTCCACAACCTGACAGACCGCAAACATTCACAATACAGTTTGTCGGCATAGAAAATTTTGGTAACCTCAGATTGTGATAATCAATATTTTCTATTTTGAGTTGCTTCCGGTCAACTTTGTTCGGAGGCAGCATATTTGAAATATTGGTCACTATACCCTTATAATGTTCAGATTTCAAATAATCATCTGTTTTTCCTGCAAATGTTACCGTTCCACCCTCAACGCCAGCACCAGGACCCATTTCCACAATGTAATCTGATGCTTCAATCATTGGCAGAGAATGTTCTATTGCAATAATTGAATAGCCTGCTTTGATGATCTCCTTCAAAACCATCGCTGTAGACCGTGCTTCTGCGTAACACATTCCAGAGGCTAACTCGTCTATAATAAGCAGTTCGGCGGTATTTTTGAGCAAAAATCGGATAAACCGTACTTTATTGAATGTAGTAAGGCTTAGTTCTGAAAGTGGCGTATTGCATTGCAGAAATGCTATTCCCATAGTTTTCGCGGCATAAATCAATAATTCTTTGTGGGAAAAGCGATTTTCATTAATATACTCCGACAACACCTCACTCAACGATATGGATTTTAACCTCTTTCGTATTCCAAGATAAGCGAATATGGTCTGGTTTCCGCTGGGAATTGAAACCTTCTGTCTGAAAAGGAGATCGGAAGA
>CAQBGY010000925.1 GCA_948759685.1 uncultured Eubacterium sp. | reverse complement strand
CTCTTTCCCTACACGACGCTCTTCCGATCTCTTACCGGTATTTCTGAGCGCTTTCAAAAAGCGCTGGATAACGGAAACAAGCGTATTGAAACCAAATATTAAAATGGAGGTTTTATCATGGCAAAGGTAACGAGAGAGCAGGTCAACCGCTGGGAGGCAAAACTGGTGAACGGATTCCGTTTTGACCTCCATTTCTTTCTGATGTGGAATGACAAGCGGGTCAAGAAGTGCCTGAAGCTGGAAGACGGGCGGATGCTGGAAGCAGTTCTGGAGTACCGCGACATTACCCACAACTATGCCAAGGTAGGTGTCCAGCCGGTTCTCCACCTGTCTGTCTGGGAGAGCTGCGGCCCCGATAGTGACATGATGAAAAGTAACGGTATGGGCGCTTATATTGAGATGGGCGCAGCGCAGGACAAGCGCAAGTATAACGAGCTTGTGAAGCTGTCCGCAACGGTGGACGATGGGAAGATCATGGCGCTGGCATTGGAGAAGATGCCGCAACTGGAAAACGCTGTGATTGTGTAAGACGTGGAAGCGCCGGGGTTTTATCCCCGGCGCTTTTTTTTGTTTTTCGGTTAGCATATTTGATTTTTGATGGGTAGTTAAAGTGTAGAAGCAAGGCGGCGCTTATACTCTACATGCTGCTGTTCAAGCTGTGCGCAGATATCAGCGCGGAGGCCGGTTTTCTTTCGGTTGAAAAATCGGTTGAGAAGTTCGGAAAGTTGGCGCTGATTCATTTCCCCTTTAGCATAGCGGGAAAAGCTGTGGCCGTTTGTCGTTGTGACCTCCATAGAGAGGGCGATCAGCGGTTGTCTACGGCTGGGATGCAGATGGAGCGTAACGGCGATATTGGAAACAACGTCTTGAAATTCGAGGCGGTTTTTCTTTGCTAAGCCGTTCAATTCCCTGATGGTGAAGTCCTCAACGGCGGTTGTGTAAATCTGGGCTAAAAGATCGTCGGGAAGTTCCCCTATGTAGGGCAGGCGAATGGCCTTTGCGCTGGTGCTCACAAAACAAATGTCACTGTAGGCAATCGACATTGTTTTACGGCTGAGTTCAGTCTTCAGCTTGACCGTAGGCCGATACTTTGGAGACTGGGCGGCGGGCTTTGCCTGTTCTGGCTGGATGCTGGCGGAGGTGGGATATTTGCCAAGAAGCGCCTGGATAATTTCGTGCATGGTTTCATTGGTGATCGTGTTAGCTTGCATGTTTATACACGCTCCTTTTCTTTTCGTTGTACCCACATTATAGCATAAAACAAGGCTAAAGTAAAGCATTTTGCACAAATTTCTGCAATATTTTTCGTGTAATTTGTACAAATAGCATAACGAAAAAGAATTCACGAAATCTGCATTTATATCCATGAACAGCGACGAAAATTATTGTGACAAGTTGGTTAGCAAATCTATGTTGCCATGGGTAGTTATATTGGGAGGTGACAATCGGTGGTCACATGGCAAAATGATTCTGTAAATCTTAGTACGCTCTACACGGTGGAATACATTACTAATGTGTCAGACTGGAAAAAAGTCTGTGACAGTAAACATCCTACTCCATGGGAGCTGTACCAGAAAAAGAGCTATGACAGCTTAGATGAGGCGCTGACATTTTATCTGGTTCGGCTGTTTAGTAGCAAGACATTTGACGTGAAGCTATTTGAGCAAATCCAAGTCAACGGTGTGGATGTACGAGAGGCATATATCGAGCCGTCTGACCAAGTGTTTGATGGAATTAGGTCAGCTATTGATATGGAAATGCGCAACCGTTTGAATGATTTGGAAACCCGTGTAGCCAGCCAAAAAAAAGAGCTGGCAGAGTATTATAGCTTCATCTCAACTTGTAAATTGTCCCATAGCTTTAATAGGTATAGGGAGGCGAATAAAAAAGTTTGATTTCCAGTTAGCAAATCTCAGTTCACAAGGGTAGTTAAAGTGTAGGAAACTACAACACAATTTAAGGAGGATTTATCATGGTCAATCTGAAAAAGGACAACGTTTCCACTGAGCGGCAGACCGCTCCCCGCCCCCGTGTCAACCTCAAGAAGAGCGATCCCAACCGTCCCCGCGTGGATCTTCGGAAGCATGGCTACGGCAAGTATGAGCACCTGCGGGGCACCACCATTCACCGTGGCGCAGCGGAAGCGGCCAAACCCCAC
This sequence comes from uncultured Eubacterium sp., assembly GCA_948759685.1. Next base: position 109 of record CAQBGY010000925.1, on the reverse strand, counting down.
AAGGGTATCATCAACCTGGGCGGCAAGCCCTGCAACTGTGCGCCAGATTCTGATGCGGAGTTTGAGCGCCGTATGAAGCGGTATGAGCGTATGCAGCGTGAGGCGGCTG
>CAQBGY010000924.1 GCA_948759685.1 uncultured Eubacterium sp. | reverse complement strand
CACGCTAACCTTGCCAAAACCTTGCCGAAACCTTGCTTTTTTCATGTTTTTACAGTTAAGCGAAATTTGACAAACTGAAAAATCCCCGTATTATTACAGGGATTTCGGAAGTAATAAGGTAAATGTAGTCCCCCTATCGGGAGTGCTGTCAACGGTAATTGTTCCTTTGTGAGCAGCTACAAGTTCTTTTACGATTGATAAGCCTAATCCATTTCCACCAGCAGACCGTGACTGATCGCATTGGTACATTCTTTCAAAAATATGCGGAAGATGATCGGGAGATATTCCTTTTCCATTATCTGTCATAGTGATTTTGGCTTGCAGATCATTTTCAAAAATATGGAAAGATATTTTGCTTCCTTTACTATGGATAAGGGCATTCTGCAACAGATTATTGAGGATGCGGCTATAAGCGTTTGCATCTATACGCATAAGATACTCTGTTTCTGGTATATCAAACACATAGTCAAAATTGCTGTTTTCTAAAACAGAAATCCAGTCAACGATAATATTCCGTGATAACTCGTTTAGGTCTAAAACTTCAAAATGAAAAATCTGTTCCCCGGAGTCCAGTTTTACCCACTCAAAGAGATTTTCCACGAAATGCTTTAGGTAGTGAGCTTTCTCAAATGCAACGTGAACATATTCGTCTTTTTCTTCTCCTGCAACGATCTTACATTCTATTGCTTCCAAATAACCAACCAAAGAAGCAAGGGGAGTTTTTACATCATGGGAAATACTTGTCATTAACCGTTTATATGCCTGTTCAGATTGTTTTTGCTTGATAAGCTGCGTTTGGCTGTTCATTGCAATATCGTTTATACCATAGCAGATTTTTCTTGTCATATCGTTCTTTTTAGTCAGCATACGGCGGTTTAAATTCCCGGATTTTATATCTTCAAGGGCTTCTTCGATAATAGATAGTTGTCCCCGTACACGCCTAAGTTTTGTGACAAGAAACAAGATAAATAAAAGTGCGATACAAAACGCAATCAATAAAAACAGATTAACATTCATGTTATGCCTCCCTGTTAAAACGATAACCAACGCCGCGGACGGTTAAAATATAAAAAGGGTGTTCCGGGTCTGGTTCAATTTTTTTTCGTAATTTGCTGATAAAAGACATGATATTGCTATCATCAAAAGTATATTCTTCTTCCCATACATGGGTATAAATCTGCTTTTTCGTAAATACTTTCCCTTTGTTCGCCGCAAGAAAAGAGAGCAGATCAAATTCTTTTCCTGTAAGTTCCACTTGTACGTCGTTCCTAAAAACAAGACGATTCAGATTATCAATCGTCATTCCCTGAAACACCATACAATCCGTTTCGGTGCCGGAAATTGGATTGAGCAGGGTATAACGCCGGATAAGGGAATTGACCCGCGCCATAAGCTCGTTAATGCTAAATGGCTTTGTCAGATAATCGTCTGCCCCCATTCGCAAGCCGGACACTTTATCTTCTTCATCGCTTTTTGCAGTGAGCATAAGAACGGGGACATTGCTTGTCTGCCGTACTTGCTGCAATACTTGAAAACCGTCTAAATCTGGCATCATAATATCAAGAATGATAAGTGAGCAGGTATCTTTGTTTTCTGCCAGGATATGCAAGCCTTCTATACCGCCGCCTGCGACAATCGCAGCAAGGTTTTCCTGCTCTACGCATTTTTTCATAAGTGCGCAAAGCTCTTTATCATCATCAATAATCAAAACTTTATTCATGTTTTTTCTTCCTTTCTGCTTTCAACCGGGCATCTGTTGGTTTTTCTGCGTCTTTTGGTATCAGCCATAGCCGACTAAATTTTGCTACACCCGGTATGCGGTTTTCCTCACATAGCTTTTGCACCCGTCTTTCTGAAATGCCCCATTTTTGTGCCGCTTCCGGGGCAGAAATATACTCTAACATTTTTATTCACCCTTTCGCTAAACTCTATCAGTATAATTATATGCGTCTAGCCGAATAAATACAAGATTCATTCTCTGTCTTTTATAATTATTTAGGCCAATCAGTGTAACTGTGTAGACGTATTCTTTTAAAAAAGTAAACTGTACAATACAATAGGGTGAACAAATATGTCAAAAAGACCAGTACCACGATATGATTTTAAGGATTTTGGAGCGGCAATCAAGGCTGCACGGACAGGGCGAAGAGAATCCAGAAAGAAAGTTTGCGATGAGATGTTTATCTCACCTCACTACCTTGCGAACATTGAAAACAAGGGGCAGCACCCAAGTTTGCAGATATTCTTTGAGCTTATGCTCCGCTACA
>CAQBGY010000923.1 GCA_948759685.1 uncultured Eubacterium sp. | reverse complement strand
CACCAACCGTGATTCTTCCTGCCATAACAAAGAACATACAACTCACCAAAACAATCAGAAAAGCCCCATTGTTTACAAAAGAGGCTAACGCTTGTGCCCAATATAGAGTTTGAGTTGCATATTCATTTTTTCTGCATACGAAATCGCTTATTTTTTCCTGCTTTCCTAAAATCTGCTTTACTGCATCGAAGGTTCTTATGACCTTATGACCTCCTAAATCGCTTTTTATCCCGTCCAGATAAACCTCAAGGGCTTCTGTATACTCTTTTGTTGAGGAACCAATTTTCTTTTTCAATATGTTCGGAACTCCAAACTGTACAATACTGACTGCGGCTACAATCAATAGAATAAACGGTTCTACCCAAAGTAAGTAGATGACAGCAACCACCAAAAAGACAAATTGCATAATCATGCCATATACATTGTTGACTTCGCTATCTAATATGATTTTTATATCTGTAGTAAATTTTGAAAGATAATATGCCAACCCCTTTTTTTCAAATTGATTGGCAGAAATATAAAACAGCTTATGCATCAATTGATTACGCAGATCCTTCTCAATATTCCGCACAACAATTGCTTGACTTTTCTTGCTTGCCCACTCAAAGATAAATACCCCTATACTAAAAACAATAGCGATAAGGCATTTTTCCAACAACTCCCTATAATTTGAAGAATCTATCAAAAGCTGCATAATATAGGAACGTAAGGGAGCCATGACGCCAACAATAACCACCGGAATCAGGCTAAGCAAAAACTTGTATCTGTTCTTTTTATAAATTCTTTTTATCATTGTCCTTCTCCTTAAATTTATCAACTCAATTGTATTACACCAACCCATTATATTCAACAAAATCTTAAGGAATAAGAACCTTATCCGCACGCAATATATCTGCAATTTGTTGGACAGCCGTGCGCGAAACCGCTGTTGTTGAGGTTTCTGTGCATGTGTTACTGGTCATGATATGAACAGTAACGAAGCCCAAAGCCGCAAGCCATTTGATAAATGGAACGGCCTTGCCCTACATAGTCAATTCGTGTATAATGGTAATAGTTCAAAGAAACTCTGTACCGTTACATATGATGTAACCATATCTGCCACAGGAGGAAATATCATGCTGACAATCCGCTGCGTAGAACCGGAGGATAAAAGTTTCTGGTTCACATTAGACAAGCATATTTCCGAGAAGGAATTCTTCAGAAAAGTACGGGACAAAACAGGATATGTGCTCCTGCAGGATACGGAGCCCATCGGCCTGCTGCGCTACAATCTTTTCTGGGATAATACCCCTTTCTGCAATCTGCTCTATATAGCGCCTGCCCATCAGAAAAAGGGACTTGGAAAAAAATTAATGCTTTATTGGGAAGATGAGATGAGAGCTTTGGGATATGAATGGATTATGACATCCACGCAGGCGGACGAGGATGCACAACATTTTTACAGGAAAATGGGATATCAGGATGCAGGTGCCTTAATCATCAATATACCGCCGGCGGCTCAGCCCGCGGAACTGTTTTTCATCAAAGCCATCGAAACCAGACAGTCTTAGAACATATTTGAAATTCTTTTTTCCGGATTATTCAAAGCGGGGAAATGTTTTTAACACTTGGCGCTGTAGTTATGCAGAATAGATTTTCATCCTGCAAAGCTGTTATTTAGAATCACTTCCGAGGAACGAACACTTAAGAATGGACAAATATATATCAAACACCAAAATCATTAAAAATTCCTATGCCAAAATGGATCTGCACACTCATACTTGCGCCAGCGGACACGGTACTGTTGACCGGATTACCGACTTAGCAAAGGAAGCAGCCTTGCGCCACCTTCAAGTGCTGGGCATCAGCGACCATGGCCCCGCCACCGTGGGCAGCGCCGGTCTGTCCTATTTTCGCAGTTTAATTTTATGCGAGAGAAATCGTTTCGGCATAAAGCTTCTATACGGTGCGGAGGCAAATATTTTAGACAAGGAAGGGCATTTGGATCTCCCTGACGATATCCTAAGCACCTTGGATTTCTGCATTGTAAGTATGCACCGCCCCATTTATACTTCCGGTTCTGCCGCAGAGAACACCAAGGCATATATCCGGGCCATGGAGCATCCAAACGTAAAAATAATCGGCCATTGTGACGATTCCCGTTTTCCCGTGGACTATATGGAGTTGGTTCGGAGTGCCTTGACCATGGGAGTACTGCCTGAACTGAACAATGTATCCCTCCTGCCGGACAGCTATCGCAGAGACTGCCGTGCCAATGCCGCCGCCATG
>CAQBGY010000922.1:1686-2269 GCA_948759685.1 uncultured Eubacterium sp. | reverse complement strand
AGCAACTAAGTTCTGTTCATTTCCATCTGTATATTCAGCATTTTCAAATGCTTCTTTTACAACATGATATACCGTATCATAATCTTCTGGTCTTTCTTGTCTTATAATCAAAATAGATACCTCCATAGTTTTAAGTTTTTTTACAATTACAGGAAATAGCAAATCTACTATCTACCTCTCAATTTTTATGGCTCTGACAATGATAATATCCGGGATTTCTTTATTAAAATAGCATTCTTCGTAAAATCCGTCTATGACAAAGTCAGTATCAAAACACAGATTAAAAATATCCTGTAAAGAACGATGATAATAACATTGTTTTTGTGGCTGTCCTTCAATCGCAATATCGTAATAGCTGTGCGGCGTCATATATTTTTCTGTAAGCGTTACAAAACAGGGGTGCTGTGTCGCAAATACAAATACTCCGTTATCCTCAAGCAATTTATAAACAGAGGTAAAAAGCGGCTTAATGTCTGTAATATCCATGACCGCCATGTTTGAGACTGCTTTTGTAAATGGCTTATTTCTTTTTAATGCCATCAGACTTGTTTCATTCGTAGCGTCTGCTACACAAAACTCAATG
>CAQBGY010000922.1:0-1676 GCA_948759685.1 uncultured Eubacterium sp. | reverse complement strand
GTTTTGTGTAGCAGACGCTACGAATGAAACTCAATGTGATCAGCATACCGTTTTTGGCGCTTTTTTGCCAGTTCCACCATTTTCTCACTATAATCAAAAGCCAAAACAGAGACAGCTTTTTCTGCAAGATATGCAGAATAATTTCCATTCCCATAGGCAATATCTAAAATATAGTCTGTTGGATCAGGATTTAGAAGCTCTGTTACTTTTGGACGGACAACTTCTCTGTGAAAATCATTTGATTCATCCCCCATTGAACAATCCCAAAATTCAGCGTTCTGATTCCAGATTGCTTTACTTTCTTCTTTTGAATACTATATAATATCCTCTTTCTGCAAAATTACTTTTTTTCCTTCGCCGCATGGCTCCTGAAATGCGTGATAATGATGTTCCAATATTTCATCTGTTATCACAAACGGCGAATTGGCATTTAAGACCTGATTTCTTTTATATAGTCTTTTTTGCAAAAGCTCCTTACTGGCTTTCATATAGACAAGTTCCGTTTCAGCGCCTGCTTTTTGGATCAGCTCTTTATAAAAATTCCGATTTTCCTTACTCCAGAAACTAAAATCAATCACAACGTCTTTGCCCTGCTGAATCAGGGACAGCAGCTTTTTTTGAAGCGCAGCCTCCACCTGTTCTGACAATTTTTCATATTGTTCTTCCGGATAATCAATTCCCTTTCTCCCATAAAGTTTCCACATTTCTTCATCAATGGAAAGTCTGATATATCCTTCCTGTTCTTTTTTCTTGGCGTAAGTAGTCTTTCCAGAACCACATACGCCGCACATCATAATAACTTTGCTCATAAAACTCCTTTTCTTTTTCCGAAACGGCATCTATGAATTTGCACTACACAACAGAAAGTTCTTCAATCGCTTTATCTAAAAAAATCATACCGTCCAGATGTTCCAGCTCATGGCAGAAGCATTTTGCCATTTCATCTTCTCCGTCAACTATAATTTCCTCTCCATATTCATTGAGTGCCTGAATCGTGACCTTTTGTGGACGAATTGTTTTTACAAAACGGTTCGGGAAACTAAGGCATCCCTCAACACATTCCTGCACACCGCTTTGGCTTATCATTTTCGGATTTACAAGTTTTAATCGTGTATCGTTAAAATCAATGACAACCAACCGTTTCAAAACGCCAACCTGATTTGCTGCCAGTGCAGCTCCATTTTCTGTTTCATGTAATGTATCAAGCATATCATCTAAGAGCTGCCTGATTTTATCATCAACTTTTAGGACAGCTTTACATTTTTTTCTTAATATAGGGTCGCTGTCATAGCGAAGAAATCTTGTTGCCACTTTTTACCTCCTGTCTGCTGCTGTCAGCTCTTGATTTTCTCAAACTTACATCAAATAAAAATACCTCCTCAATGGCACACTCAAATACTTTAGAAATATCATATGCAAGCCAGATAGATGGTTCAAATTTTTCTGTTTCTATGGCATTTATCGCCTGCCTTGAAGCTCCAACCAGTTCTCCTAATTGCTCTTGCGTCAGCCCTCGCTGTTCTCGCAATTCTTTTATTCTGTTTTTCATAGTTCCTCCAAAAGTAAGGTTAACATTACAATAATTATATATGTTTTTTCTTGTAATGTCAACCTTACACCCATTTTCTGTTACACAAATATTTATAAAAACAGGAAACGATACATGTTTCAGATAT
>CAQBGY010000921.1 GCA_948759685.1 uncultured Eubacterium sp. | reverse complement strand
GTAGACACTATTACTGGTTACAAGAGCCCACTTCATATTAACAGGCTGACCGCGATGGGAGCACTTCGCATTTTCTCTAGATCCGATTCCTTCCCATGGACGATGACCGGGACATGAAGGCTGAAGGTTCATAATACCTTCGAGGCTTAAAGACTGTCCGCAACAACCACACTTTAGCGTACCAAAACTTTCTGAATGAGCTCTATTCTCATGCCATTGTAATTGATGCTTACCGTTAGTTGAAGCAGAACACGGGTATTCCTCCGTGTCAAATCCGAAAAGATCGAAGCCTTCTTTGTGAACCATGTCTTTACCAAGCTTTTTCACAGCACAAAAGTATTTATCCCAAGGGATATCTGACATATGGCCGTTCGTGCAAATTAGCACCATTGACACCTGTTCCAGTAAATTATAGACCTGATTTTTACCTTCAGGCAATCCTGATTTATGTAATTTAGTGGACGGAGATTTAGGATCTCTTGGTGGGGCAAAGTACTCTAGCAATCCGTCATTGCATCCTCGCTCTTTCCACATTTTGAACCAATCTTCAACAGTCATTAAGTCATGACTTGGACGCTTTGAAAAGAACCAACGTGGAAATGTAATAGCAGGTACAGTAAACATCCCTTCCTTTAACCCCGTGCCTTGTGGGTTTCTTTCAATATATCGCTGATTTAACGGATGGTCTGTCACATTACATCTATTCCAGCCAGTAAGTTCAATATGTGGTATCCCAACTAAACATCTAAGTTTAGTCAATGATTCAGAATTTCGCAGGAAGCTGATAAACCTTGGATCATCGACAAATTCCACTCCTAGATTATCAGCAAGTGTTTGATCTATTGTTGTCGTAGGATCAACTTTTAATTTGTCCGATACAACTTTAATAAAATCCCAGTATGAAGATGACATAGGCATTACAAACCCACCTGACTTGGTGGGTAAAATAGCACCAACACCTGCATTTGAAGAAAGTAATTTATACTTCCCTATTCCTTGATTGTATTGTTTTAATGTTCGTATCTCCATAATCTAATCTTCTTTGTATAAAACACGTACATTGAGGACGGCTTCAGGTTCAATCATTCTTAAAGATGATGAGACAGTCCAATTGCTTGCATTTTTAGTTTCTTCATAATCATTGGGTGAAGTGAATAATTGGGTCTTTTCATTCCGTCTGACTCCTTTGTTTTCATATACAAGGTTTGACGGATGCTCGGTTGCCATATTGCACCATTGATCTAATGCAGAAGATATGAGTTGTTCAATATCTTTTAGCTGAATCGTAGTAAGCAATTGTTTTTCAAGCTTATTTGGAAGGCATTGGCTTCTCTCATGGCGTTCAATAAAATATCTTAACACGATTTCCATTGCCTTCTCTTTAAACTTGTCCTTATTGATCTGAGCGGCTGCATTATTATTAGCTAATTCAGGCATCAAATGTCGGATAATTGAAGCCATATACAAAGGAAGATATTTTTGCACAGATTTCTTCGAGAACGGAGTAATCGAAATTGGCTCTACATAATAGTAGAGCTTCTCATGGAATTCCCTGAAACGTTCAAAATGGGAAACGTCTCTTGAACGGAACGGATTATGCAGGGTCAAAACCAATCCCTTAACTCTTCGTGCAACACGGGAGCTCGCTTGGATATACTCTGCTATATTACGCGGCATCGAATTCATAATTATCGTGTTGAACCTACTAACATCAAGTCCAACTGAAATCATGTTTGTCGCCAAAATATAATCCGGAGGAACGACCGCTTTATTCCAATTGCCATCCTCATCCTTAAATGGAAGACGATGCGTCATTTCCCAACGCTGTTCTACCTCAGCAAATTTTCCGTTTATTTCTTCTCCTGATAGTCGACTAGTAAGCTCTGCTTTACTTAGATTGTCTCCAGAATAGAAACAACCCATAAGATTGCCATAACGAAGGACTCGCTTAAAGAGACGTTTTGTATATTTAGCGTATTCGGTATAGAATAAAGCATCAGTTTTACCTACTTCGCGAAGGCTATTGAAGTAAGATAATACTGAATAATAATTGTCTGCGGCTTTCTCAAAGTCAGATTCATTCCCATATTCCAGTTCAAATATTGCCCTGTGGACGAAAATAATGGCGGCTAAACGCATCTGTGTTGTCATCTGCGTTCTCCCCGTAGGCATAATGCCAATATATTTTCTCTTGGAACAATATCGTTCTTTATCATCAACTTTCTCTCTCTTATAAAATGGATTAACGCACGATGATTCATTCTTCTCATTT
>CAQBGY010000920.1 GCA_948759685.1 uncultured Eubacterium sp. | reverse complement strand
GTAAGCTAGAGAAAATTTTGGTAATAATTGGGGGATATTATGAGTACTGTAATTGAGAATGACAAGAAAGATTCATCGTGGATAGAGAAATTATTTTCGCTGGTTAAAAAGATTTCCAAAAAAATTTGGTCGTTTTTTAGTGTAGTAATTGAAAAAGCAACTTCTGCCATAAGTATAGCATGTTGGATTTGTGTCATTGTTCTGTGTATTATAACTGTTTCCATATGTCTTTCTTATATCCAGCTTGCAACTCAAAACATCACGTTTTTGAGCACTTTTAAATTACTTAACAAGTGTTCCCAATTTCTTAATTTCAATGGAGGCTTCCCTGAAGGAAGCATCACCGCCGAGTTTATACTTGAAAACTCTGATTCAGTAAATCCATGCTTGAGTTTGCTGCAAATCTATTTGTTGCCATAATTGGTATAGCGCTTTCCATCGGGACACTGGGATCATATCTAATAAAGTTGCAGGCAGTTAGGCGCAAAGCTTCTTTTCAAAAGAAAGAGATCCACGAAACTGGTGTGGATGATATCAAAATCATGCTGAAATATTATAAGGGTGCTGACATGGTCAAAATCTACTCTGGAACATTTGGCTGGGTTAGAAAAAATGAAGAAATGAAAGAAATCCTTATGGCCCTAGCTGAAGCGAATAAGCTTTCGCTATATGCTCCAGATATAGAATTGGCCAAGAAAAACCTTGACGGAATGGGTGGCTTAGTAGAGCATGTCCAAGAGACAACAGTGAACTTAAGATTTTCATATATTGAGCGTGATAATGCTAAATACTTGTTATATCGACAGGAGGAGCAACAGCAGCAACAGCAGCATACATATGTAATTACTGTTTGTGAAAATATTGAGAGCCAATATTTGCTTCAAGCTATTTCTAAACTTGTGGAATGAGGGAGATTATGGAACTTTACCCTTATGTTATTAGGAAGGAACTCACCCAAATATTTGAACAAGTGAGGAAAGCAGTTGAAGAAAATAAGTCCGGATTTACCATGAGTCCTGCTATAAATATCATATATAAAGTTGCTGGACGGCATATCAAGAGTGAGCTAAATTACGATTTGATCGCAAAATCGTTTAACCACGCTTTTTTCCTTCTAAATTTCTTGAAAAATCTTATATTCTTAGATGTAGCTCTTGACCACGGTTTTGTTTGTGACTCTGACGTCTTAGACATTGGCTGCGGGTCAGCGCCTGCAAGCATAGCTGCACACAAACTGTTCTTGGAAAGAGGTTTAAAACAGCGCCGCTTTACCTTAATCGACAAGAGCCAGCGGCAAATCAACATGGCGAAAATGCTCTGTAAGACAATGGGAATTGATGTGAAGTTTTATTCAATAGATCCATTTAATTTTCAGGATGGCCCCTACAACGATACGGCTTTTTTATCATATTTTATTTGCGAACAAAGCAAGGATTTTATTGATAAACTATATCAGCAACAAGATCAATTCAAACATGGATTTATTGTAATTGATTATGACTACGTAGTTGATCACATTGTCAATACGTTTTCTCCTAAAAGAGGGCATAGTATTCAAGCAATCGGCGTTTCTGCCACATTGCCCAAAGAACTTGCAAATTGTTTGCGTAGAGATGAGGTAACCATTTATGGATGTTTCTACTCCTAAAAAAGTTAGGCAGTATCGTTCCGCTAGGTACTTTACTGCTTGGCAAAACTATGATATAGAACTCCTCAGATACATTTTTACACCTGACGCAAAATATGTCATTAGAAATAGAAAGCGAGTCTACTACGGAATTGAAGATATTATAGAATATTGGTTGAGGAATAAAAATAGGCAGCGAGATTTAAGAGTTCACTGGCATATCGTAAAATCTAGCGCACGCACTGAGGTTACAGAATTCGTAGCGTTTTTCCAAGACATTGAAAAGTGGGAAGTAGCAAAAGTCCATGGGCAAATTATATTTGAATATAATGCTCAAAATAAGATTGCATTGTTGACTGAAGCTTATCGGAAAAGTGTCCGTGTAATGACGGGGAGCAAGCAAGATACCCCAATCCAGATTTTAGAAACTGTTTGAAAAATATAGATTGTGTTCAGAGTTTATTCGCTAGATGGGAATAAATTTTTGTAGGGACACCAGATGTATTTCAAGAAGAAACAAAAGGGCATATTGAAGGAGAATCTGTTGTTTGTATGTTTAGGCTTTTTAAATAGGATTTAACACAAAAAGTACAAGTTTGATGGTCGATGTTCAAATTTTCGCCACCAGCATCGCACTTTGTGCGATGCTG
>CAQBGY010000919.1 GCA_948759685.1 uncultured Eubacterium sp. | reverse complement strand
CCATGTCTCCTATTCTACCACGGACTTAACCTCTTGTGAATACAGCTTCTAAATTTAATGAGAATGAGAAAATACCTTTCAGCCATTTTAACGCTTATTATTTTGCTGGCATTAGTTGCCTGTGATGCAAAGCCTCTTGATTCTGAACCGATTCAAAGCGATAACATATCTACATCATCTGCCGGGAATCCGAGTAGTGTATCTGGGGAGGGGCATACAGGTAGTGGGAATGGCATCCCCGTTTATTCTGGTATATACACCGTTGGAGATAACCTTGATGCAGGCTCTTATACACTAACTTGTACGGAAACAAGCTATGCATTAAAAGTCGTAGTTTTTGACAGCATAGAATCCTACAACAATTATTACGCTGCCGAGCGTGTTACTAACGGAGAGGAACTTGTGGCTATTGAGAAAAATGCGTTGGTTGATTTTTATGTCGAAGAGGATGAAACTTATTTCCTTGGTCTTAATAAGGGACAGGTCGTTATGTTTGATAGCGGCGAGGGAAGTTTAGAAAAGATTGATTTAAACAAGGCTGATGTTAAAAGAGCGGATTTATGGTTTGATGGTAATAGCTCTCCGCTATGTACTGGCGTTTATTTTGTCGGGAAAGATATTGCCGAGGCACAGTATAAGTTAACTTGTACTGCCACAGATTGGTCTATGGCAGTCACTATCTACGCAAGTGCTGATGACTATTTGAGTTATCACAAATCCAGTCGTTTTACTAACGGAGAGGAGAGTGATGCCATTCAGCAATATTCGATGAGTAACACGTATATAAATGAGGGAGACACTTGCGTTGTTGACTTAAAAGCGGGATACGTTTTGATGGTCAAAGATGGAACAGGCAGTTTAGATATGGTCAACAGTGACAACAATATATCAGCTTCTTCAAATAGAGCAACTCTTCCCGCATATCCTGGTGTGTATTTTGTCGGTGAATACCTTGACCCGAACGCATATATTGTCACCTGTACAGAGACAGACTGGTCACAGCAGATAGTCGTTTTTGAAACCAAGGAAGAATACCTACACTATCATCAAACAAGCAGATTTACGAACGGAGAAGAATCATCGGCCATTGAGCAAAATGCGATAAGTGACTTTTATATAGATCAGGACGAATCCTGCTATCTTAACTTGCGGGAAGGCATGGTTTTAATGATTGATGATGGTGTGGGTTTGGCGGATGTTGTCAGTACAAGCTGGGTCGTTAAATAAAATTTACAGAAAATTTCTTGAATATACCAGTGTCGGCTGTATAATTTAAGAGTGGTAAAGTACACCGACAGATAAACATATGGAGGTTATGCCAATGGAAGATAACAGGATTGTAAATTGGATTAAGGTCCACAAAAAGGGACTTGTAATCACAGGCATTACTATAGCAGGCACCGTAGCAGGCACTGTTTTAGTCATAAAAAATTGGGATACAATCAAGAGCCTACTTAAGAATCTTGAGCCTACTACACCGGAATTTGCTAAAGTAAAGCCAGTAGTTGAGAAAATTGCGACTCCAGCCATTTCAAGCGATATTTTGGCTAATTTAACTGGGAACAATCTGACTGCAAGGGCATTAGGCGATAAAACAGGATGTTCAGCGCAGGCAATCAATAAAAGAATCGTTGCTGCAGGACTTGCTACAAGGCTTCCCTGTGGAGAATATAGGATGACAGAAGCCGGTTGCTTACTTGGTAACAATACATTGAAGACAACCGCAGCAGGATACACTTTTTCTAATATTGAATGGGATGAAAAAATCCTTGAAATTATCTTTAGCCCCGAAGAACTCCAGACCATCGCTGAGAAGCAAGCGCAGATAAGACTACTTCTCTCCGCATAATCGTGACTTAATCCTGGGGACATGGTTCAATCCATGCCCCCAGGATTTTATTATCTAAATATAAATCAATTCATTTTGAATGATTTTCCCCACTTGATGGCGAATACTGTTCATACGGCCTACCCATTCCATCTGATTTTCAGCCTTGAGTTTTTCTGTAATACCCTCTTGCTCAGCTATCTGCTTCACAAGCTGAGAAAACATATCTTCTGCCTGCTGATTGATGTCAGCCAGATGGCCATCCAACTTCCCGCTGAGTAGCAATGCGTTGTAAAGAGCTTCCCTGTGTTCTCGCAGATACTGCTGCCTACGCTGGCCCCAGATACCTATGGAAACACTTTCCGGCACAGTGAGATTCGGGAGAAAATAATCTCCCTCTTGACGGTAAGTTCCGCCCATTTGCTCAAATGTAGACTTTTCCATGATATTTTCC
>CAQBGY010000918.1 GCA_948759685.1 uncultured Eubacterium sp. | reverse complement strand
AAACGATTGTTAATTACAATGCAGGAGAACAGACTGCCACCGTCTACACAAGGGATAAAACAGTTATGCGGAAACTTGACACACTTGTTGATGAATTTCCCGACATATACAAGCTGACAGGGCAGGACAAAATATCTAAGACCTATTCCTTTCCGAAATCATACGTTAATTACCGTAAGCCAAGAAGGATAAGCAAAGAACAAAGAGAACAGGCAAGAGAAATGATGTTAAAGATGAATTTAAGCGACAGCAAACAGTGAGAATTGCTATCGCCAGTTTATAATTTTTGGTCTTTGTCAGAGGGAATATATCGGACAATATCTTTTATGTCACAATCTAAAATTCGGCATATATCATTCAATGTTTTAGTTGATACATCTTTGTTGTGCTTCAAGCGGTGGAGTGTACTATGTGATAAATGATGTTTATTTGTCAAAGTATACCAATTTTCATTTGACTTATCCAAAGTTTCCCAAAACGGAGAATAGTCAATCACATTCAGCGCCCCCTTTAATAGTATCTTTAACAATAGAATAAAATATATTCCGATACTTAAATATCTTCGTAAAAACGAATACAACAAGAGGAAAGGAGCAAAACTGAATGTGTAGTTTTAGTTTGAAGTAAGAAAAGTAAAGAACAAATAAAAAACAGACAAGGGAGAATGATATGTAAAAAATATAAGCGACAGCAAACAGTGAAAATTGCTATCGCCAGTTTATAATTTTTGGTCTTTGTCAGAAGGAATGTATCGGACAATATCCTTTATGTCACAGCCTAATATTCGGCATAAATCGTTCAGCGTTTTAGTGGTCACATCTCTATTGTGTTTTAAACGGTTGAGCGTGCTATCCGATATGCGGTGGTTTTTCGTCAGAGTATACCAGTTTTCAATTGATTTTTCTAAAGTTTCCCAAAACGGGGAATAGTCAATCACATTCAGTCCCCCTTTAATAGTGTGTATAACAATAGAATAAAGTATATTCTCATACTTGAATATCTTCGTAAGAACGAATATACTAAGGGAGTAGGAAAAAATGAATATGTATGACCCCTAGTGTGAAAGGAGAAAAATCACCAAATGAAATTTTATGAAATTACGTACATAATTGAGGACGAGCAACAGGAAAGGCTGTCGGCATTGGCAGAGCGTTATGAAAAAGTTAATGGGTGGAATGAAAAAGAAATATTGCAGTTTGCTGTTGCTGCCACTTCCAAAGAAGAAATGGAAAGTAAACTCCAATTTTTGGAAAAGGAAATCGTTAAGATGGAAAAGGATTGGCAGGAGCAGGAAGAAAAACCCAAAGAAAAAAGAAAGTATATCAGCGATGAAGAATATGAAAAATGCAAAAGAGTTGTCAGTGCTTATGAGAAGGAACTTGATGAAATTGAAGTTACGGTTGTAGACGCAGGAAGGTTCGGATTTGTGAAACTGATATATTATAAATTCCCGTATGGATTTGATGACGCCATAGCCTACACAGACAGCCTTGAACTTTTTCTTGATTTATGGGACGAATGGTTTGAGGCGCAGTTGTTAGCACTCACAAAAAACACCCCAATGGCAGAACTGGATTATGAGGATATATTCAAATGCCTGTCTAAAGATACGCAAGAGGAACTTATGGCAAAAAGGGAATACTTTGCAGAAAAAGCGGGAATTGGAGCAAGGTAAAACAGAAAGGGAAAAAGGCTAATGCGGATAATGGCAGTTGCAAGGAAATGTATCAGTACATTAAAAAAAATAAAACGCAAAGTAATGTTCAAAATAAAATTATGGGAAATGGACAGATTGTGGGAACTTATGGGTGGAAGTTGTTGGGGATTGTTTCCCCCATCATTTTATTACACTCATACGGAAGAAGAAATAGAACGAATAACAAAAGAAACCATAGAAAGTTGCAAAAAAATGCTTGATGAATTTTAAGCCTTTAGTTCTTGCTTTAAAGGGAATTTTCAGAAATGGAAATTCCCAATTTGTATTTATGGACAAAGGCAAAAAAAGAATATCAGAAACTAAATAGTCCTATTTGGGTAGCGGTTATCTTAACAGACAATCAGCTACCTTTTTTATTTTCAGAAACTATCAACACAGCACAGAAAGAATGAGGTATCAGAAATGATTGAGAGCAAGAATGATACAAGCAAAAACTTAGAAAAAGCATTGCAGGCGTTGAAACAGGCGCAACAGCGTGTAGCTAACGAAAAGAAAAAACAGAACGAGAAAAAACGCAAAGCCGAGAACCACCACAAGTACATCATGGGCGGTATTATCGTGAAGT
>CAQBGY010000917.1 GCA_948759685.1 uncultured Eubacterium sp. | reverse complement strand
TCCGAATCCCTGCGCATCCTCGCGGGGCATATATCAGATGTGGGATGATTCCCGCCACTGATACTTTTTTGTTGCTCACCGCCTGAAGAGGTAGGAATCATCCCACATCTGATATATACTCCAATTATAGTTGATATCAAGTATGTTTTTCAACAACAGAATTTCTTAATTCGGTAAAAGTGAAAATAATTTTTTTAGAATACTTTTGGAATTTTAATAATAGATTGAATTATAGAAAAAAATATTTAATAAGGAGTCAATATGGGAAAAAGTCCAAAATTTATGGTATTTCATTTAAGGGAGCTTATATACACCGTAGTATTTGTACTCCTTGGTATTGTACTTGTAATTTCTCTAATTTTTATGTTTTGCAATAAGAACCAAGGAAAAAAAGAAAATGAAACTACTTCCAGTCAGTTTGAAGCCGGTGTTTATACTTCTAATGTAACACTGAATGGCAATCCAATGGAAATATCTGTAACTCTTGATAATGACCATATCAATGCCATTACCGTAGACAATGTAAGTGATACAATCGCAACAATGTACCCTCTTGTACAACCGGCATTTGAAGATATTGCAAAACAAATTGTAGACACGCAGTCTGTAGATAATGTCAAATTTTCAGAAGACAGCCAGTATACATATTCCATGTTATATGACGCAATTGTAGAGACAATCAACAAAGGGGTAAAAGGAAACAAAACAGAATAACCTTTTGGTGCAGTTCATTGGCGAATTCAAACCTAAATTATATTTATATACAAACGGAAAATTTTCTCAACTCAAAAATTTTCCGTTTGTATATGGATTATTCTTCGAGTTCTTCTAACCATTCTCTTACACAGGCGTCACTTGGCATCCGCAAATCTCCTCTTGGCGACACTGCCACAGTTCCCACCTTTGGTCCATCCGGTAAACAGCTTCTCTTAAACTGCTGTGAAAAGAACCTCTTATAAAATACCTTTAACCATTTCAAAATAGTTTCATTGTCATATATTCCATGAAATGCTTCCTGTGCTAAAAATAAAACTTTCTTTGGTGTATATCCAAATCTCAATATATAATATAAAAAGAAATCGTGTAACTGATATGGTCCTACTAAATCCTCTGTTTTCTGAGAAATCTTTCCATCTTTCGGTGGTAAAAGTTCAGGGCTTACCGGTGTATCTAATACATCAGACAGAACTGCTGCAAGCTCTTTTTCTTCTGTCACATCTGCAAAGTATTGAACAAGATGTCTTACCAGAGTTTTCGGAACTCCTGCATTGACACCATACATAGACATATGGTCGCCATTATAGGTTGCCCAGCCAAGTGCCAGTTCCGACATGTCTCCTGTTCCTATAACCATTCCATTATACTCATTGGCAAAATCCATCAGAAGATATGTTCTCTGTCTCGCCTGTGCATTTTCATATGTGATATCATGACGATTCATATCATGCCCAATCTGCTTCAAATGTAATTCCACCGCTTCAGCAATATTTACCTCTTTCAGTGTACATCCTAAGACTTCTATCATTTTTAATGCATTATTATATGTTCTGTCTGTCGTGCCAAATCCCGGCATTGTTACAGTAATAATTCCCTTTCTGTCAAGTCCCAGACTGTCAAACGCTCTTACAGTTACCAACAGTGCTAATGTAGAATCTAATCCTCCCGATATTCCTACAACCGCATGAGCACATCCGGTATGGTCCAACCTCTTCTTTAATCCCACAGTCTGAATTGCCAGAATTTCTTCGCATCTTTTTTCTCTCTCTGACGGATTCGACGGAACAAAAGGCGCATTGTCTATCTTTCTGTCAAAAACAAACTTTCTTTCTTCTAGTTCAATCTCAATCTCTTCATACTCAGGTTCTGCATCTCTTGTAGGTACAAATGTAGTAAGTCTTGCTCTCTCTGACGCCAGTTTATCTAAATCAACATCTGCATAAACAATTTCATTCGTAAATTTCTTCGCTTCTGCAAGGATTGTCCCATTCTCTGCAATAATATTATGACCTGCAAAAACCAAATCTGTAGTAGACTCTCCCTCTCCCGCATCAGCATAAATATAAGCCGAAACTGTTCGTGCTGACTGCCCCGATACAAGGTTTCGTCTATAACTATCCTTTCCAATCGTCTCGTCACTGGCTGATAAATTGGCAATTACTGTAGCTCCTGCTAAAGCATGCCCTGTACTTGGCGGATTTGCCACCCATAAATCCTCGCATATTTCAATTGCAAATGTAAAATTATCAAAGTTACTACATTAGATCGGAAGAGCGTCGTGTAGGGAAAGA
>CAQBGY010000916.1 GCA_948759685.1 uncultured Eubacterium sp. | reverse complement strand
CTCTTCATTAGGACAGAAAAACATCCTCAAAAAGAACTCTTAAAAGAATGCTGAAGAAAATTTAAACAGGCTCTAATACAAATCGGGACAATCAAAAATCGGGATAGAACAAAGAGTACATTACAGTTTTTGTTTTAACTCTTAGGTATAATCGACGCGTCATACAGCCGACAATCATCAGTAAAAGCCTTTATCAAGTCCACTTCTGTGCCCTACCCAAAGAACGCACAGCAGCAGCAAACTCTTCCCGAGGAATGATAGCCTTATTACGTGTCTTCAAACGATTATTATAAACGGTCTGAGGTGAATAATGCAAGAATTCGGCAATCTTCACACTATCAGTGATACCTAAACGCACCAAAGCATAAATGCGCAATTCCGTATTCAGCAGCTCACCATCTTTTAGCACAATCTGCTCGTCAGGATGGAGCAAGGCATTGAAGTCACTTACGAAATTCGGATAAATGTGCAAGAAGATAGCATCAAAGTTATGATAGAACTCTTTCAACTCATTCTGTGCCATAGAATGAGTATCGGTCAATGCTTTCACATCCTCCAACTGGTTTGCCTTAAGCTTACGATTGATATTTTTCCGATACTCATCCAGCTTACTGATATAATTGGAACAAATGGAAAAGACATAACCTATGTATTCCTCCTTCACATAGTTGGATTCACGAAGCTGATTATTGGTATCCCTCAACTGTTCATTCAAAGAAGTAAGCTGTACATTCGTTTCTGCCACTTGTCCGTGCATTTTCGAAAGTTCTTCCACATGCTTATTCAGGCGGTTGTTTGCCTCATTCAGCTGTTGGCGCGACTGCTTCAATCGCTTCATCTGCTTATATATATACAGGAAGGCAAACAAGGATATCAAGGACAAGACACTGACCAGTACCAAATACATACGTAACCGCGCTTCTTGCCTCTGATTACGTTCCTGATAGATCTGATGAATGGTGTCCTGCACTGCAGAGATGCCCACTATCCTCACCCGGTTCCGATATGCCAAGGCATTCTGCAAACAGTAACTCATGTAGACATAGGCATGGTCAATATCACCCAAACTAAAAAGTACCCCCGCCAGCTCTTCCAACGAAGCAATATCTTTATTGGAGATACGTACATCGGCCATAGCAGAATATATCAGGTAAGTCAGATAATTTTCCTGCTCATCGGACTCGCGATAAAAGCAGGCCAGCACGTAAGCATTCATGGCATCGCGCCGAGTGTCGAATGCAGAATTAAGAATTCCCTTCTGCAAACGTTCTTTAAAAACATACATACTGTCCGTACCTTGTACTACCTGCCCTTTATACCACAAGAACAAGGGGTCTTCAGGGGTAAGAACCATATTCAAAGAGTCCTTGTAAACACGCTCCAACTGTGCATAATGTTCATGCAAAGTACCCATTTCACTACCGGTATACTGATTGAAATGCGAATACAGATACAGCATTTGCCCGTAATAGTCCACTAACAATTCTTTGGGGAGCGAACCGCCTGAAACTCCGCGCAATTCATCCTGAGCTTCTTTCAACAAACCGGTGGCAGCCAACAGAAAAGACTTTTTTATCTTCCACTCCATCTGCCGGTATTTATCATTCTGCTTATAAACTATATCCAAATTGTCTACCACATAATTCATTGCAGAATCGGCGTTATAGACGCAATACTCATCATAAAGATTTTTATTCAGCCAATATCTCTCTTCCAAAGTACGCACATCCTTTTGCAGCTTGTGCAACTGGGCAATCTTCGCCTCTTTAAGCATAGCAAACGTGGTTTTTTGCGCAATCAGAGAGTCAAGGCGCACCAGCAGTTCTTTTATCTTTTCACTGTAAGGTGCCGCATTCAGAAAGGTACACCCCATCAGTAAAAATAGTAAAGCTATGATTTTTCTTTTCATTTCTATTATTCATATAAGGCTGAGAGCACAAAGATAAATTAATCTATCTAAACATAAGCTACTTCTACCCTAAAAAGTACATGAAAGTTAAGAGGTATTTCGACCATTTACAGCGATAAAACAGCATATACAGACCTCCTTCCATAGTAGCTGACCTTTACTTTATACAGCAATCCATAAGGATATAACTCACTATATATGTGATATTTACATTTCACTCACACTTACTTCTCCATATTACCCGCCTATCGGACGAATAAGGTTGTCCACTATCTTTGCAACAGAGAAAGAAAAGTGTACTATGGAAAACATCCAATCTCTATTAGAAGTAACTATTCAGCGAATCGAATACAATCAGGTTGGTCAGCAACAATTTTAGA
>CAQBGY010000915.1 GCA_948759685.1 uncultured Eubacterium sp. | reverse complement strand
AAGACTTCCCGGAGCCGGGTGTGCCGAGGATTACCCCGTTTGGCGTTCGGAGCTTCTTCCTGTCTGCCATAATCATGTTGTTGGAAAGTGCGTTCAGACCGTAATAAATCGCCGGGGCAGGCATGAAAAGCTCCTGTGTGCAGAAAGGCACTAAGATAGCCGTACTCTTTGTAGTAAGCACACGCTCAATCCCCGTATCGTTGCAGCCAATCGGCGCACTCGCCATCAGCCCCTGCTCCTGTAAATACTGCATACACCTTAAATTGCAGTTTGCCTGCTGGATAATGCCCGACACCCTCTGCGTGATGTTCTCTAACGCCCTCTTGCTCCTGCCGTAGCAGGTGATGAGGAAAGTCATCTTGATAATCTTCTGGTTACTGGTGTTCAGATCGTCAAGCAGCTCTAATGTATCTTTTTCGTAAGTGATGATGTCTGTGGGCAGAATGTCCATATCGTAGCCGGAGCGCACCGCCTTCTTCTGTTCCTCAATCTTCATTTTTTGGATATTGGTGAGTGCGCCTTTTAACATCTTGATTGCCTTTACCGGGTCCATCGTCTGCATATGCAGCGTAACTGTCAGGTTGTCATCAATATCAAGCAGCTTTTTTAACAGCTCGTCATTGAACCTCGGCGCAATGATGTCAAGGTAGTGGACGCTCCCATACATTTTTCCTGTCTTGAAGCGGCTCGGATAACGGAAATCAAACCCCGGCGGCGCTATGTAGTCCTTTACGCTCTTTCCCGACTCCGACAATTCTTTGAACGAAAAACGGAAAGGCTCCATTGTGTCCTGATTGAAATACTCATGCAGGACACGCAGGCGCTCCTTCCCGTCAAGGCTTCTGGCATGGGTGCCGAGGTTCAGGAAATTCTTAATGACATCGGCTTCTATGCTGCCAAGTTTCGCCTTTGCCTCCTTGTACCCTTTCGCCTCTATGCCAAAAATCAGGTATTTTGATTTAATAATTCCATTGTTCCCTTTCGCCGCCTGTTTCTTTAACATTTCCGTGTATTCTTCACGGATATCGTCAAATTCATCGCCCTGCAGGGGTATGTCAAACTGCTCCATCAGCGTCTGTTCGTTTACCTGCCTGTTGAACAGGAACAGCTCGAACCGTATGGACGGGTCAAAGTAATTGATGAGCCTGCTGTACTCCTCTAAAATCTCACCCTGATCCTCTATCTCCAAAAGGTCATAGTTAATATCAAAAAACTCAGCCATTTTTGTATAGTAACCGGAAGATACCTGGCAGATGCCGTCACGGTACATTTTTTTGAATGTAATCGTTTTCTGTGCGGTATCCGGCTTTTCCTGTTTTTTGTCATTCCCGGCAAGGGCGCTTTTTAACTCCCTTAACCGTTTCTTCTCTGAAAAATTAAGCCCCGCTTTTGGCTTGGCTTTGCTGCCCTGCGGCTTTTTCTTCAAGATAACGCACCTCCTTCTTTATTTTTTCCCTCTCCTCCAGCTTCTTGTAGAGGTTTTCCGATTTATAGGGACGTATCCCCGGCGTGAGCAGCTTCTGCCTAAGCATGAAGTATAATATTTTCTCTGCCGGGAAACCGTCTTTTTCATACATTGCCAGAAAGAAAAACGGCAGCATGAGGGCTACCATGATAAGCGCCGAAGCCTGTGTACCCAAAACGCCCTTTGTCACAAGGTAAAAGGGTATCCCCACCGCCGCTGCGCTCCCAAAGCAGATAAGCTGGCGTCTGGTAAGGTTCATTGCCACTTTTGTCTTGATGCCGCTTAAATCTTTTGGCACTGCTACTGATATTGCCATAAGCATTTCAGACCGGAAATTTTTATATTCCGGTGTTTCCTCCTTTCCGATGATGATATTAAAACCATTGTCTGACTAATGGGCATTCAGCACATTAGACCGATATCGGTCTAAGATTTTTCATGCCGCTTGATTTTTTATGCCGATAATTTGAAAATACTGTTGATTTTCCTTGTTTCCAGACTCAAAGTATCGGTCTAATCTTAATTTGGCTAAATAAAAATCCAGTTGTTTCAAATGTGTTTTAAGCAGTAATTTCATTGCAAAACGTAAAAAATGGATTGATAACATAATTTTTTACACCTTGAATTTTTTTAGATTATGCCGATTGTTTATAGCTCAAACAGCGGAGTATCAACAAATTCAGTGAAATATCGGTCTTATATTTTAAGCGGCATGAAGCACACTTTTGGCGAGCGAACCTGTCTTGAATAAACTGAAGCACAGGATAACGGTATAAGCCGCCACTGACCAGAGCGCCGTGTGCAGGTTTCCCGCCACCGCAACGC
>CAQBGY010000914.1:1744-2291 GCA_948759685.1 uncultured Eubacterium sp. | reverse complement strand
ATATTGACTGGATTACTTGGTATTATTATGGATTAAAGGATAAAAAAGGGAATAAAACTAGTATGGGGTCATTGATGAATAAACCAATGGATTTAGAAAGATTCGGAGATACCCATTATCTTATAAAGGAATTTAAAGCACCACCTAAAGATGCAAACGGTAATTGCGAAGCAGCAAAAAAAGAACTTAGGAAATATGTACCAGATGCATTTTCAGAGAATAAAGTAGCTCCGATTCGCTGCCCCAGATGTGGAAGTACGGAATATACTTTGATGAACCGCGGATTTTCCGTTTTAACTGGTTTTTTGGGAAGTGGCAAAGTAAAAAGGGTATGTAATCGTTGCAAAAGGGAATTTTAAATTGCCGTAATTCATGAGTATGGAGGATATGATGATAGCTCTATTAGTTATAATTGGATGTGTTGTATTTACTGTTTTTGTGGAATGGATCTATTATTCATATCTTGATACACTTCCGAAAGATAAGAGGGATGAACTTCTCAAAAGGCAGTCTGAAATGAGATGCTGCTATTGTATTTCCACAGAAT
>CAQBGY010000914.1:0-1734 GCA_948759685.1 uncultured Eubacterium sp. | reverse complement strand
TTGAAGTTGTTGGAATGAAGCGTAAAAAATTATTATTCCAATGCAAACGGTGTAAAAGAATACACTAAAAATGAAAGAATATTATAAATCAAGGGGAGATTTTTATAATCTCTCTTTTATTATACCTAAAATTTGGGAGGAGAAAATTATTGAGTAATAATGAATTTGTATTAAATCTGCTTGCCCTATTGGACAAACAGAGAAGTAAGGTCAGGATAAACGCCGATATCAAAGAACTAGAAAAGGCAATCAGAAAGATCCGAATAGTTGGTACACTTGTAAAAGGCAATACAAAAAGTGAATTAAATCAGGTGATCCGGCAATTAGAAGCCCAGATAAGGCAGATCAAGATACAGGCTAAGATTGATAACCGTCAATTGAACAGGGAGATTAACAGCGCGTTAAGGAATGTTTCTGCAAGGGATATTCAGCTAAATATCACGAGCAATGGGGAAAGGCTGAACGAACAGGTGCGCCGGACTGTTTCACAGGTGCGGGAGTTTGTAAGCAGGAACCCGATAAGTGTGAATATTGATCTTAAGAGGGAAAAACTCTTAAACCAATTGGCTACCTTTACAAATAAGCATACAAAAATCAATGAATCGTCCTATTGGCTTGGCGAGGCCGAAAGGCTGCGCGGCGTAATTGAAGCGGTCAGCAACAGGGATGAATTAAGGGACGCAACAGATCAGTTCCAGGTGTTTACAACAGGGGTGAGGGCAACAGGCTATGCGGCTGTTTCTACGACTGACAGGATCAGAGGAATGTTAAGCAATATTGTGAAAGTGGGAAATTATTTTGGCTTGGCTTTTGTCACTGTAAATAAATTCCGGCAGTCTTTAGGGACACTTAAAACGAATGATAGCATACTTACAGAAATTAGTAAGACCTCAGAGATGGCTGCATCAGAATTGCAGAAGTTGGGCGACACATCATTTCAAATTGCAAGTAAATACGGGCAGTTGTCTTCTAGCTATTTGACAGCAGCGCAGGAAATGTCCCGTGCTGGCTATGAAAATGTTGACAGTATGGCCGAACTCTCGACAGCTGCCCAGGGTGCAGGCGATATGTCTGCAGAAGTTGCTAATCAATACATTATTGCTACTGATAAAGCGTATAAAATGAATGGCTCCATTGAAGCACTCACGGAAACATTGGACGGGGCAAATAATATTACAAACAATAACGCCGTCAGTATGACAGAATTGTCTCAAGGCATGTCCGTTGTTGGTTCACAAGCAGCTTCTTCCCAGATGAAAGTAAATGAAACCACGGCTGCTATTGGAACTATGATAGCCGTTACCCAAAAAAGCGGCTCTGAAATGGGGAATGCCTTTAAGGGTATTTTAATGAATTTGCAGCAGGTGACGGGCGAAGTTGAGGATGGCGGTGATGCCATTGATGAGGCATCTCTTACAAAATATGAAAAAGCATGTAATGAATTAGGGGTTTCGCTCAGTACGGTGAAAGATGGCGTTGTGTCGCTCAAGGAACCGATGCAGATATTAAAAGAATTATCAGAGGAATACGCAAAACTTGATGAATCTGACGCAAGGCGCGCGAACCTATTAAGCGCGGTTGGCGGAAAATACAGGGCAAACGCTTTAAATGCCATCTTAGAGAATTATGATCTCTATGAAAAGATGCTGGATGATTATGCGGATGGGATTGGAAGTATGGTAAGCGATACAAAACACACCGTAATGAAAAGAAGTGCATGTTGTGATATACTCT
>CAQBGY010000913.1 GCA_948759685.1 uncultured Eubacterium sp. | reverse complement strand
ATCCGAGGGTGTATAAGGCTCTCCGCAACGAGCTTGCCGCTGTCCTTGCAGAATTGCAGAGGATTGAAGCGGGCGGGGGCGTAAATGAAGAACTGTTTGACACAATCGAACTGATTGCGGTTATCCTCGGCGGTCTGAAAGGAGAAGGTGAAAATGACGGATAAAAAAGAAGTGACTGCTCCTATTGTATCTGTTGGCGCAGATACAATAGGAGCAGTCACTTCAAAAATGTAGTAGTAATAGTATAATCCTAAAAACCGAAAAATTCAATATTTTCGTAGAAAAAGGCGGTGGCTGCAATGGCTGAGCTTAAAATTTTGAACATGGACGAGATACCTGCAACCGAGGTCGGGTGGCTTTGGTATCCGTATATTCCTTATGGAAAGATAACCATTGTCCACGGAGACCCCGGCGATGGAAAAACAATGATGATTTTACAGTTAGCTGCTATCTTATCAAGGGGAGATAAACTGCCTTGTGATGATACGGAGCGTGAGCCGATAAGAATTATTTACCAAACCGCAGAGGATGGACTTGGCGACACAATTAAGCCCCGTCTGCTTGCAGCCAATGCCGACTGTACGCAAATCAAGGTAATTGACGAGTCGGAAGCCGCGCTCTCAATGCTTGATGAAAGAATTGAACAGGCAATTATTGAAACGGGCGCAAAGGTAATTATTTTAGACCCCGTACAAGCGTATATCGGCGCTCAAATTGATATGAACAGGGCAAACGAAGTCCGCAATATCCTTTCGCAGTTAGGTCGGGTAGCAGAAAAACATGGATGCGCCGTTATCCTTGTCGGACACTTGAATAAAGTACACGGCGGCAAAGCAAATTACAGAGGGCTTGGCTCAATCGACTTCCAAGCAACGGCACGAAGCGTACTCATTGTCGGCAGGCTCAAGGAAAACAAAGAAGTGCGGGTAGTTGCGCATGAAAAATCTTCCCTTGCGCCTGAAGGCGAGCCTATTGCTTTTGAACTGAATAAAGAAACTGGATTTGTGTGGAAAGGTCATTATGACATTTCCATTGATGATTTATTGAACGGCATCAGCCGTGAAAAGAAATCCGAACAAGCAGAGAAATTAATTATGGATTGCCTGTCTGATGGGAAATACCAGCAGCAGCTTATATTAAAGAAAGCACAGAATATCGGTATCTCAAAAAGAGTGCTTGACGAAGCAAAAAAATCTCTCGGCGTTAAGTCAATAAAGGAAGGCAATGGGTGGTATTGGGAACTTCCCGAAGAAAAAGAAGCGAGCAACTGTTAAGGTTGCAACATTGCAAATGTTTAGGACAAGTGCAATCTTGCAATGTTCTTTTTCGGTTGGGAGTGGACAATATTAAAGTTTTTGTGGGGTGCAGGGGGCTTTTTACAAAAAGCCGCCCTTGCCCCTCGGAGAGCGCAAAACCTGCTTGCAGGTTGCATTTTTGTTGGCACAGCCGACAAAAGTGCTTTTGCGTTACTTTCGGGAAAGTAACAAAGCCTACCAGCCGAAAAGAAAGGGCGTGATTTTATAAGACGGACGATTAGCGCAATGGTGGGGAAAGGCTCGGTCAACCATAACAGCCGCAAATTCAAAGCGGAAAATGTGGATGCTGAACGCTCCCACCTCAATGTAGATTACTGTAATGAAAATATCAAGAAAGTGTATCACAAACTCTTTGATGAAGCGTTACAGAGATATAATGAAAAGCAGAAGAGGGCAGACCGCCGCATTGATGATTATTACGAGAAGATACGGAACTCAAAGCAGGAAAAACCGTTCCATGAACTGATTTTACAGATTGGCGATAAGGAAAATATGAGTGCAGGAAGTGAAAATGGACAGCTTGCAAGGCAGATTTTAGACGAATATTATCATGGATTTCAAGAGCGAAACCCTAACCTTTATGTATTTTCCGCCCATATCCATATGGATGAAGCAACGCCGCATCTGCACATTGATTTTGTTCCGTTCACGACTGGCAGCAAGCGTGGGCTTGATACGAGGGTATCTTTGAAACAGGCGTTGGCGGCGCAGGGATTCAAAGGCGGCTCCCGTGGCGATACGGAGTGGAGCCAGTGGGTACAGTCCGAAAAAGAAAACCTTGCCGCTGTGATGGGGCGGCATGGCATTGAATGGGAGCATAAAGGCACGCATGAGAAACATTTGTCTGTCCTTGATTATAAAAAGCAGGAGCGGGAAAAAGAGGTCATCCAGCTTGAGGGGCAGATTTCAGAGAAAAAAGAGGAATTTCAAGTATTGTCGGACAGGGTGGAGAATTACGACAAAGGCATGGAAAATC
>CAQBGY010000912.1 GCA_948759685.1 uncultured Eubacterium sp. | reverse complement strand
GGTGTCATAAATAAATACAACAATATAATCCACATCTCCTTGCGGAAATTTATAAGGTGAATATATCTCTATCCCATCCAACATTTCCCCGACTTTATCAAGTGAATTATCTATAAAGAAAGCTATTTCTACATCTTTACAAAACAATCTGGCAAAGCCGCCCCTGTTTCTTATTCCTCCAAATATTGCTATTTTCATAAAATCCTCTTTCTAAACATTATATTTTAGTACAGAAAAAATTCCATCTTCATACATATGCTGGTTTTTATATATTCCATCTTCATTTCCCAAAAGATAATTCCAAATCTCCAAATGCTTGCTCACATAATTATCCCATGTCCAAGCACTTACAGATCCCACTGTCCTCTTCCTCTTTTCCTGCAGTTCCAACAATACTGTTATAAAATCGCTCAAAGTCCGACAAGCATATGTAATTCCATCCTTCACATCCAAATGATATCCCTGTGGAGTAACGATAGTTTCAACTCCCGCCTGTAGTGCGTCTAAAAATCCCATCGACCCTTCATCAAATCCCCAAAACAAATAGTAATCCAAAGATGGCATCAGTCTCACATATTCCCCATAATCAAACTCATCATAATAATCAACCTGAAACCCCATATCCCTTACTGTATTTACGATCTGCCCCCATCCAGCTCCCATGATCTTAAACGCAAAATAATCCGAGTCTATATACCTACAAAGCTCAACTAACATATGTTCATTTTTGCGATGATCCTCGTGTGTTTTATGTGTAATTCCCAGTATATACTTTTTGGGCTTTATTACCCCATCCTGTGCCGGATTAATATAACAGATTTTCTCTCTCGGCATACCGTACGCAGCAAGTCTCTCCATAGTTTCCCGCGACATGCATATACCCATTTTAGCGTTTCTCATCTGATGCTTCAAAAATTCCATTTTATTGTAGGAATCAATATGGGTAATCATAAAGGTTTCATTATAGCCGGATGTCACAGGTTCGCAACTCGCATAGCTGACGTGATGATTGATATCTGCCAACGGGTCAACCGCAGATCCGATCGTACATTTATATTCCATTGTTTCTAAGACTTCTTTCATCTTCCATGCAAATTTATGTAATATCCATCCGCTGTCTTCAGAAATCAGATGCACATAACGAATCGTTTTTCCTTTGGCCCCATTAATAAGTTGTCTTTCCTTATATATGTCAAACGCCACATTATCAAAATAATCGAAAATCCAGATATCTTTTTGTAAATTACCTAACTGCAATTTTATTTCAGATCTTATTTTCTCGGCTTTTATGCAAATGACCACTAATACCGCCTCTTCTATAGTCTCCAACGCTTCTGGGCTGATAACCGTAACACCGTTTAATATTCTAACTTCATCTGCACGTTTATCGCATACGAATGATACATTTTTTAAATAGGGAAACGCTTTGCGCGCATATGCTCCCGCTCCATATATAATCGTCTTCCGTTTTGTCATTTCACAAATATTGAAATAATCATCCTTGTAGGCCATAATCCTTGCCATTTTAAACATTCCCTCTTCTGTCATTATTTTCCATCTTTTCTGAACTATATAGTTTTTGCTATAAAATAGCTCGTCCATGAATTATAATCCGTGTCGCACAGTGTCTTGCAATCTACATTTCTCACTAATTCGAATCCGGCCTCTTCTAACAGCATTTCAAGCTCTGGTCTAAAAAAATATCGCATATTATGTACTTCAGTAATTTTCTGTACTTTTCCGGTTTTCTTATTTATAATCAAAATCTCATAATTAACATCAACGACATTTGCCTTGTCATGCATAGTCGGTCTTGCAATTCTTATCAGTTTATTCTCTTCATCTTCTACCTCCTTAACTCTGACACATGGTTTATCACTGAGTACCCCCGGCCCATACCACACGTCAAACAAAAAAAGTCCATCCCTGTCTGATAATACACTTCTAACACTTTGAAAGGCATTTCGTATATCACTGTTAGTATTTTGATAGCTCATAACATGAAATAACGAAATGGCTGCATCATATTTTTTATCCGTTCTATAATTCCTGACATCGGCAACTTCATGTTCAATACTCATATTACTCAATTGTGCATCTTGTATTGCAATATCTATCATAAGCTGACTAAAATCTATCCCAGTACAACAATATCCCCTCTTTGACAACGCAATATCATGCTTTCCTGTACCACACCCGAAATTGATAATATTCTTTATCTGAGAATTATTTTTTTTTAGTAAGCGCCAAATATTCCTGCGGATTTCCTGATCCTCAAGTATCACCTATAATTG
>CAQBGY010000911.1:823-2294 GCA_948759685.1 uncultured Eubacterium sp. | reverse complement strand
TCCGCATCGTATATAAAAATGCTCTTTTCAATGTATTCATGGTTTCTATCCTCCTGTCAGCTCATTTTTGATAAAATATCTTTTGGTTTCATTCGGGCAACTGGCAAAGCAGCCGTAACCACTGCAAACACGATAATAAGTGTCTCTAAAAGGAATTGCAGAGCCATCGTTTTTAGGGAAATTGACATTGCAATTACAGTTCCCATATTTTTTAGGGCAGCTTCTACTTGTCCCACGATGAACTGTCCCAACATGGGTGATACAAAGAACACCAAGACAGCAATCATAAGGATTTCACAAATAAGCTGTAGCATAATCTGGGGAGCTGATTCGCCAACGGAAAGGAATATCCCTGCTTCGTGTATCCGATTCTTTATTCTCATTGCAAGCACAAGGGCTACAACGATAAAGCCAACTCCTGCAATTACAGTAATCAGTATTTCCGTAAGCCGTTCCATTGTCTGAATCTGATATGCGACTGCCTTGTATTCGGATTCATTGATGCGGATAAAGTAATCTTCCCACTGGATGGATTCTATCTGCTGTACCTGCTCCACAATGTGATTCAATTCTTTTGGGTCAGTCACATAAAAAGTTACATTCCCAAAATATCCGAATGGTTTTTGCCCAGACAGTTTCCAGTAAACATCATGGGTTGTGAAAATGGTGTCATTATCATATTCCATCTTATCGTCACTGGAATACAGCCCTACAATCAAGACCTTAGTTTGCTCCCCGCTGTCACCAGAAGCAGATTCCAAAACAAGCTCACTGCCAACTTGTAAATGATTCTCTGCCGCCAGTTTATCGCTGATAAGTGCTGCGTCCCTGTCATCTTCCGTAATATGCCTGCCCTCCGATAATTTCAGTATTCCGTTCATAAAATCCGTCTGGTAGGCGGTTTCCGTATTAGCGGAAAGACTGCCACTTGACATTCCAGAAAGATAGTCTATTCCCTTGGCAGCAACAGAAGTGTGCTGTTCGGCATTGTAAGTCTTTATCCCCTCTATATCTATCATCTGTTCCACTGCTTTAAGGGAAATAGGGATTTTTTCAGCGGTATATCCTGCTTCGCCGTTATGAAAGTCCAGATTGTTGATGTTCCCGCTCATGGTAAAGGACGCACCTATTGTTGTCCGCAGGTTCTCCGCTGCCTTTGCCGTTCCGTCTCGGATGGAAACTCCCACCATAACCGACACGGTTATTAAAAGCAACAGCAGAAAAAGTGTCAAACTCTTTCCTTTCTTTCTAATGACATAAAGCAACGCTCGTTTGTAGACGTTCAAAACAGTTCCTCCTTTCGCTTGATACCCATAGATTCTATCCCTCCCATGTGATTGGGGTATCATTCTAATATGAATAGCGTATGAAATTGCAGAAAAAAAGCTGCCTGCTTTCTGTGCAGGCAGCTTTCAAGCTATCTAAACTCAAGACCGCCAGAATTTACTGTTCTGCCTAAAACGGGCATATA
>CAQBGY010000911.1:0-813 GCA_948759685.1 uncultured Eubacterium sp. | reverse complement strand
GCCATATATGCCCGTTTTAGGCAGAACAGTAAATTCTGGCGGTCTTTCGTTGTAATTTACTGCAAATTTCAGCAGTCTACAGTATAAAATTCTATTGTGAAACGCATTCCACTGTTATCCTCTATGGCTGCAAACGTGTAAGGAATCTGCAAAGTTTTTAGGATTGTGTCAACAATATATAAGCCCAATCCGTTACCGCCCGTATCTGGGCTGCGTCCGTACTCTGGACGGTAGAACGGTTCAAAGATGTGGGTTAGGTATTTCTGGGGAATCGGGACACATTCGTTTTCCAAAATCAGTTTTTGATTTGCTATATAAATTCTTATGCTGCCTCCCTTGGGGGTATAGGACACGGCGTTCGCCAATAGGTTAGAGATTACTTTTTTTATCATGGGGAGAGGGTAACATATCGAAAGCTTTTCGTAAGTATCTGTTTCTATGCAAATCCCGTTCGACTTGGCAATAATCGCATAGGGCGGAAGCACCTGCGGAATCAGTTCGGATAAGTCAATTTCTTCATCCTCTCCGTTCTGTGGTTTTTCAAACTTTGACACGTCAAGAATTTCCCGAATCATTGCCGATAGTTGTTCCATCAGAATTTTGCACTTTGGCAGGTACACGCTATGGTCTTTGTATTTCCCCACATTCAAAATCATATTTTCCAACATGACATTTACGGCAGTAACGGGCGTTTTTAATTCATGGGAAGCAGAGCGAAGCAAGTTTGTTTTTTGTACTTCCATTTCCTCTACCTTGTGGATAATCTGCTCAAAACAATTCATGACTTGGAGCAGGAAATCCACAAGGTAGAGG
>CAQBGY010000910.1 GCA_948759685.1 uncultured Eubacterium sp. | reverse complement strand
TTTTGGGAACACGATAGCCGGATTCATACTGTGCGATACGAACATCAGCATTGCGCTCCTCATATCCCAATTTCAAGCCTAGTTCACGTTGTGTCAAGCCCCGGAATGTGCGTATTCTCTTTATCCGTTCTCCTAATACCATAATTTATTCCTCTCTACTCTTTATTTTCAACTTCATCAAAAATTACTGTGTCAATATCAAGGATACTTTGTTTTCTTAATTCTTCATAATACTGAGGATCACATAGATATAAATCTTTGAAACTGTTTTTCAGTTTTTTTGCACAAGGCTTAAATGTTATATAGGATAGACCGCCAGTAACAGCACCACCAATGACAGGGACTACTTTTGAAACACTTTCTGCAAAAATTTGTTTTGTCATCTTAATCCCAACTGCTTGAGCAATTTTTTTGACAATAGGATAAACAGTTCCTTTGGTAAGTGCTTTTTGCGCTAATGATTTCGATACTTTTTTAGCGGCAACTTCAGCAATTTTCTTTACACCTGCATTTGCGCCTTGAACGCCAAACATAACACCAAGAAAAATCATTATTTGATTCATGGTATTATCGCTGATTGCATCTTCATTAAGTTCAAAATCTTCAAAGCCATAAAGATATGCCAGTTTTTGCATAACTCGAATCATGTATGCAAAATATTGGGCTATATCGGCGGGCACTGTGGCAACCATAGCAAATCCGCCCGGCATACCTGCGGCAAAAGAAATAGCAGATACTTTATTAGTTTCATAATTTATGACTTGTTTCGATACTTCGTTAATTTTTTCTTTTTCCATTCCGGCATATGCGGCATTTTTCTTAATTGCTAAATCAACCACATCTTCGGAATAATATTTGATTAGTTCTTTATACAAAAATTTTTGTCTATTAACTTTTACAATAGGCAGTTTCATTGCCTGTTGTATAATATCTTCTGCACTAAAATTACTAACCGTATTAGTGAGTGCGTTTTTTGCTTTGATTAAGACGTTTTTTGATTTATTTTTCTCTTTTGACATGTTAAAGCCTTTCTATATTCTTCTATAAATAGGTCGTGTATCTCTTTTTATATTCTAGCATAATTCAGATAATACAGCAATAAAAACTTATCAGAAATGCTAAATTTAATAAAAAAGATAAGTTTAACAAATAAGCTATTGACAATAACAGAAATGTTAAGTATAATTCAAATACAGAGCTTAACAAAAACGCTAAACAAAAGGAGGATATTGAATGAAGAATGAACTATTTGTAACTGCCGGGGAGGTAGCGCAGGAGTTGGGTGTTTCCAAACCATTTGCTTACAAATTAGTACGACAGATGAATGAGGAACTGGAAGAAAAAGGTTTTATCACAATCGCCGGACGTGTCAGCAGAAAATATTATGAAGAAAAATTCTACGGCATGGCGCAGGCGGCGAACTAAGGAGGGCGAACTATGGCGGCATATAAAGATGAACAGCGTGGAACATGGTATGTATCGTTCCATTATTATGACTGGACGGGGAAGAACTGCCGGAAAGTCAAGAGAGGTTTCAAAACCAAAAGAGAAGCTACGGAGTGGGAACATCATTTCCGAATGAAAGAAGCGGCTGACTTGGATATGACTTTCGGGGAATTTGTGCAGGCATACACAAGGGATATGAAGCCGAAGCTGAAGCACAATACTTGGCTGACAAAGGAGCATATCTTACGCACAAAATTGTTACCGTACTTTGAGAATAAGAAAATGTGCGATATTCGTGCAAAAGATATTATCCAGTGGCAGAATGAGCAGATTTCCTATCGTGATGAAAAAGGGAAGCCCTATGCGCCGACTTATCTGAAAACTCTGCAATCTGAATTGAGCGCATTATTTAATCATGCGGTGCGGTTCTACGAATTAAAAAGCAATCCCGTTGTCAAAGCCGGGCCGCTTGGGAAAGGGAAAGCAGAGGAAATGCTTTTTTGGACGAAGGAGGAATATCTGAAATTCATTGAAGCAGTAAAAGACAAGCCATATTCCTATCAAGCATTTCAAATTTTATACTGGTGTGGCTTGCGTGTTGGCGAACTTTTAGCACTCACGCCGCAGGATATAGATTTTGATAACAAGGTAATTCGGATAACAAAATCTTATCAGCGGTTAGAGGGAAAAGATGTGGTAACAGACCCAAAGACACCGAAAAGCAAGCGCAATGTCAGTATGCCGGACTTTTTGTGTGAGGAATTAAAAGAGTATCTAGGTAGACTGTACGGGCTTCTCCCGACTGACCGTATCTTTCATCTGACAAAAAGTTTCCTGCACCATGAAAT
>CAQBGY010000909.1 GCA_948759685.1 uncultured Eubacterium sp. | reverse complement strand
AATTACATATAACTTTTTGGGGGAAGGTGAGAATATGAAAATTGCCGAAGATACGCTGTTATTACAAGAAACGGAACAGCTGCTCATTGAGATTGAAGATTTACGGCAGAAATTAAATTACGAGCGGCAGCAACACAAGCACTGGGAAGAACTTGCTATGTTATTTCATGATGCACTTTGGAATGAATTGAAAAAAGTAAATCATAAAAAAGCATAGAAAGCCTCTCCTGAATAAAACAAAAGATAGAGGGAGATAATTTGAGAAATTGTTTGAACAGTTTCTTTGAAATCGTCTCCCTCTATCTTTTTATTTTACCACACTATACAGCCTCTTATTTTCTATAACAAACTCTTTATTGCATACATCAAGTGCTGCTGCTTTATGCGTTATAATAATACATGTTTTCTGATTCAATGATTTAATTCTCTTCAAAACATTCTGCTCTGTCTCAGCATCCAGTGCTGAAGTCGCCTCATCCAGCAAAAGTATTGGTGCCTTACTAAGTAACGCTCTGGCAATTGCCAGTCTCTGCGCCTGTCCCTCAGAAATTCCCAATCCCTTTTCGCCTATCACTGTATCAAGCCCCTCCGGAAGTGTCTGAACAAATTCTTTAATATCACTAATCTCTAACGCCTCATTGATTTCTTCTTCTGTTGCACAAGGATTAATCAGCAGAATATTCTCTCTCAGCGTTCCGCTAAAAAGATAGTTTCCCTGAGGTACATATGAAAATAGTCCTCTCGTGTCAGGACCTGCCTCCACATATTCTCCATTATCTTTATACAACCGGATATGACCTTCGTTTGGCTGAAACACGCCAAGAAGCATCTTCATAAGTGTACTCTTACCAATACCGGAAATGCCTCTGATTGCCACAAAATCTCCTTTATTAAACCATGCTTCTCCCTCTTCGAGCACACTCTCTCTTCCATAATTAAACTGAATCCCCTCAAATCCCGCTTTCTGAAAACACTCATAAAATTCCTTTACAGATATCGGTTCTCTGGAATTTTCTTCTGCCTCAATATCTTCTATCTCCATAATACGCTCAGCAGAAGCCAGTATCGAATAATACTGTGGGACTACCTTTGTAATATTTACGAATGGTGTCTGTATCTGTGATATCAACTGCAAAACTGCCGTAAGAGTTCCATATGTCATTGTATTTGCACACACCTTTAATGCACACCAGACGAGTGCCAGCAGATATCCCATATTGAATACAAAAGAAAATCCCGCATTGGCACAAATACTAATACGCCTGCGCTTCATCTTTGCATTATAATTTATAATCTGAAGTTCATTACCCTTTTTTCCAAACGACTCTTCGACTCTGAAAGTTTTTACTACTAATATGCTCTCAATAGCTTCCTGAAAAAAAGAGCGAACTCTCCCGTCGGTTTCCTGGACTTCTTTATGTAAACTTTTTAATTTTCCCCGAAATAACAACGTAACAGCCGATATCACAACACCTGCCACAATAAAGACCATTGTAAACTTCCAATCAAAAATAATCAGCACTGCAAAAGCTCCTACAAACTGCGTTATAAAATAAAGCATATTGGGAACAATGGTGGTAATCCCGTCAGTAACAATTTTAATATCACTTGTCATCCGGTTCATTAGTTCACCACTATGATAAGAATTAATCCTGTCATATTTTTTTGATAAAATTTTATTAAATAAACTTGTACGCATCTGCATTTCCATAGAAGCCTGAACCTTGATTGTAAGGCTTTGAGCAAATATCCTGAGAAGAAGTCTTCCTGAAATAATCAGCAAAATTGCTATACCGAATAAAATTATCAGATTACGGTAATGAGTAAATTCTAAATCTGTCTTTGCATTTGCCGCTTTCTGCGCAGCGTCTATCGCATATTTACTAACCAAAGCCAAACCTGTACTTACCAATGCTAAAATCATATTTGATATACTTAAAATAATAATCTTAGGTATTTGTTTTTTTCCATTTTTAATTATCCAGCGTAAACTGTTTGAATCTTTCATCTACTTCTTCCTTAATATTTTTCTCTTAATCTTACCTGCAGTACGTCTTAAAATTTTATAGCACATTCTAATATACATTGTGTTGGTCCAAAGTAAAGAATATAATTTATAAGCTTTTTCTGTCATGTTATATGACTTTCCATTTCTTTGGAATGCAGAAACAACTGCAATAATCTGCTCTTGTGCAATGTTACATTCATTCACATACTGATTATCACCACGCATAACATAATACTGTCCATGTCTGCCAACCAGTCTGTGCAACACGTATTGCCCATTTTGCCTCT
>CAQBGY010000908.1 GCA_948759685.1 uncultured Eubacterium sp. | reverse complement strand
CTTGCTTTTTCCGGGTGCAAAGGTACAAAAAAGCCCTGTCAATGAATAATGTTTCGCCTATTTTTTACAGAGGAAGCTCAATGATAAAACGCAGTCCGTCTTTAAATTCCGTATCCCGGATCAGTTTGGCATTCATACGCCCGGCTATCATTTCACAAACCAGCAAGGCAATATCCGACGCACCGGCAGAATCATCCAGAGTGACGTTGCCGGATTTCACCTCACTCTGTGTTACTTTTCCGGTAGCCGTGAGGTAAATATGGGCCGACTGCTTCCCAGCCTCTGCATCCAGCTGATAGGACACAACAATATCCCCCTGCTCCGTAGCACGGTTGACATAATTCAGCAAATGTCCCAATATATAACCCAGATAAGTCTGATTAGTGCATACCACATCATTTTCCTGATTGCCTGTCACCTTATATTCTATCCCGGGCTTCATGGCATCCTTTTTCAACGTTTCCAATTCCCAAGTACAAAGAGTATGAATATTGGTCCAGTCCAGCGGGAGATGCCCCTCGTTACTATCCAGACGGACTATTTCCAGAATATTGTCCATCATCCGTCTTATTTGGTTGGAATGCTCGCTGATAATCTTCAGGAATGTTTTTCTCTCAGCCTCATCGGCATCACTATCCAGCAGAAAGTCCGAAAAGCCTTTAATCGCATTCAGCGGAGTGAAGATCTCATTGCACAAATTCCGGATAAACGCATATTTCATCCGCTCGCTCTCCCTCAACCGTCCGCCCGCCAGCACCAGCTTATGGTTGGTTTCCTTCAGTTCCTTATTCAGCGCCTTGGTCTTCCGCAGATAAAAAACAGTGTACAGAATGGTACACACCGCCAGCACAAACAACGCCAGCAGAAAAAGGAGGCGCATATTACTTTTTTCCGCCTCCAAGGTCTTTTTCTCCAGCATCAGCCGGGCCACCTCTTGCTCTATCTCGGCCTCCTTGGCCTCCGCCGCCTTTGTGGTTTTCTGGACTTTTGCCAGCATGCTGTCGTATAGTTTGAAAGCCTCGAACCCTTCCTTATATAGATGCAGGCTGTCACACAAGGCAATCTTCTCCCTGACGTACTGCGAGGCATGCGCCCCCATGTCCACACTATGCAGATAAGTCACCATAGAATCACAAACCTGCAATGTCTTCCTTTTGTCATTTATACTGGAATAATATCTGAATGCGGTAAACAAATACTCGTAAGTGGGAGTGAAATTGGCATCTTCGGGATAGCGGCGGTTCAGTTCCACAAATCTCCGGAAATATGCGTCGGCTTGTGCACGTCCCAATGTTTCAGAGGAACAAGCCAGCATGGAGTATGCGTTCAGGAAATGTCTCTGATTCGTAAATTTCCGTTTTCTGGTTTTCAGGTAGGTCTGATATTCTTGCAACATAGCCAAGTAGCGCAACCCATACCTCACCCTCACCGAATCCGAGAAAGCGTTTCCGCATATCTGGAAAAAACAATTGGGGCGAAACAGCATGGCGGTACGTATCGGCAGGCCCTCGGTCTGCTGAAGTGTCAGATCAAAGTACCTTATCACATCGTCCGCTTTCGTCTCATAGTCTATTTCCGCCCTGGAAGTTGTAGCCGCTCCCATCAAATAATAATCGGCCGCCTTTTCCAGCCTGCTTGCCTGTTGATTGTTTTTCAGCCTCAGCAGCACCTGTGTCATCAGGCTGTCTCTCTCGGAGTTATCCTGATAGTATACCACTCTGACATCCATGATGGTACGCATGAACTTCAATAGATAACGCTTGTATTCGCTGTCGGGAAGCACCCTCTCCGCCTCAGCCAGATAATACCGTGCGGTATCCTTCACATCGTGATTGACATAATGCCGCAGCAGTTCCGTCAGGGCTTCCTCCTGATAATATCCGTCACCGGACACCAAAGCTTCCTCATAGAGCCTTTTCGCCCAATAAAGATGATCTTCTCCTCTGGTCCCATCCATCGAGTCTGTCAGCACTTCCAATTTCTCCGCCTTAGATAAAGAAGAGTCCAATTGTCTGATAAAAAAATCTTTCCCCACATTCTCCGCCTGGATGTTACAGGCGGATATTCCTACTAATAATACGATAAGTATGCGCTTCATAAAATGATTGTTTTTTCTGAATTCCCCGTAATTATTGAATAAAAGCAAAAATAGTTAATCGCACAGAATATCCAATGCAAAACCCGAAAATATTTTCCTCCTTGTATAAAAGAGTCATCCCATCCAACATTCTTGTGTTATAAAACATACGGTTTCATATTGCTGTTTATGAATAAATTGCATTCCTTTGCATCGGGACAGTT
>CAQBGY010000907.1 GCA_948759685.1 uncultured Eubacterium sp. | reverse complement strand
CGAGATGGGTCCGTGACTGGAGTTCAGACGTGTGCTCTTCCGATCTTTCAGTTACCTTTATATTGCTAAGCAGGCTTATGGCCAATCTTGGGATATCGAGAGTAGACTTTTGGCACAAGATTTCTATCGAAATGAACTTTTTGCCGCCGATACATATCTTGAGCAGTATGGTGAGGAAATGGAGCAATCAATAACAGACCATATTGTAGCATTATATGCCCAAGCGACAGAGATGGATTCTAATAAGGTAGATATTGCGAGGAACTTGGATTGGGTTATTGAAAGAAACACCTATGCCCAAGACGATTTTGCCGCCAAAGATATTATGCTGTCGATTATTGATGCTATGGAACAGGCTACGTCAGAGAATGCCGCACAAGATGCGCGACAGCAATCGACAGAAATCATTGAATCCATGCAGACTGCTTTACAAAACGCTATCTCATCATTGGATACACAAATTGCAGATGCAGACGCGAGCGTTACACGGGCAGAAAGTTCCCTGATAAGTGCGCAGAATAGAATGAATAACGCTCCATTGGGTACAGATTTAACACCTTATCAAAATGCCGTGAACACGGCGGCGCGAGCGTATGATGCAAGCATCACACGACAGAGTGAACTTGTAAAGCAACGGCAAGATTATCAAAATGCTCTTCAACGTACAGTTTATTATGCTAGCGTTTTAGGAATGTCCGAAGAAGGTGTATCCAGTTACTTTGTAGGCGCAAATCTTCGAGAAATTCAGCGAGAATTGTTTGGAACCAATCCTGATTCTGACAGGATGATGGCGTTGGCAACGGAGATTTTTGACCGTTTACAAAGCGCTGTTGATTTGGAGGTAGATGAAACTAGAAACAACAATTATCAAACATTCTTGGCGAACATGAATCAGTTTGTGCGGTTTGTTGAAAATTACCGATCCATAAAGGAACTTGATTCTGAGATTCAAGAATTGACTGACGAATTGTCTAATGGTATGATTCTTTCGCTGAATGAGAATAATTCCAACTGGAAAGCATCTTGGCGGAAACAGTTTAATGACTTAAAATCAAAAATCAGTGGTTTGCCAGTATACACCTTAACAGGTAGCAATGCGACACTGGAATCCTTTGACCGTGCTGCGTCAACACGTCGACTAGACAATGCAATTCGTAATTACCTCACGGAGCACAACCCAGCACAACAGGGATTAGTGTACTTATACAGTCCCTATCGTGAAATTGCACTTTTTTCACTTTTTATTGCGCTTTTGTTAGACATTGCTGCATTTATCACAGGTTTTATCATTGATAGGTCATACGAAGCTGATTCAGATTTCAACCAAGAAAACATGGAAAATTATAGTGACAATATTGGTGTGGCATATGCACCACCAAAAAAAGATCCAGTCTGGGATATGGATCAGACTTTGAACTGGAACGCTATACCACCACTAAATAGGTATACATTTCTAACCGGTGACCATCAATATTTAGATGGAACAATGACTTACAAAGCTATCGAAAATGGAAAGATTATAGAAGTGGAATACCCCGATTCAAAGTTGCAGACAGGGTTCTATTATTGGAAAGACAGTAGCATTTATCAGGTTTGCCCTGCTGAGCTTCGCTATAAAGGCACTCCTAATGGACCAGAGGATGGTGTTTATGAAAATGCCATTCTTCGATATGAAGATCAGCTTTTGATTGTCGTTCAAAATACAGAAGGTAAACACTTAGGAACCGTTGACCCATACACACCTGTATATTATTTGTCAAAAGATGCGTATGATTCTTTTCCGGCAAAAGAAATTCAGAATATACAAGGCAGCAGAATTGTAATTAGTTTAAACAAAACTGGGACGCGAATCATAGCGATTTATGTAATCAAAGAAAAAGAACCGTCAATGTAACATCTACTGTTGACCAAAAACAGACAAAGCATATGCAGGAGTGGTTTAATGAGGGTAGAACGCCCAATAACTTTACCATGCAGGAATTCATAGAGTGGGTATTGCTATCGGAAAAATCCGAAAGTTGATATCCGCTCTTTTTATGTCCATAGATGACTACATAAGCCCGTATCTCACCCATTAAGGGGCTGTATCATCTGCCTTTTTATTATGTGTTAAGCATGGTACTAATTTTCTAGTATAAGTCCAGCCACGGATAATTGCCGTCAAGTGTAGCGAAAAATCTCATTTACTTGCTTCACTATAACTGCTAGAAGCCTTGCTATTGTTTTCCTTTGCTTTAAGTATTCATTTTTATTCGCAAAAGGATAGTTTGACGAATAGTTGTTTTTACAACTGTTATATATC
>CAQBGY010000906.1 GCA_948759685.1 uncultured Eubacterium sp. | reverse complement strand
CCCTGATTTGCTCAACAAGAGATTGCTTTTTCAGATTTCCAGTTGTGTAAGAAATCAAGGTAAACTGCACAATCAGCAGGATTGCTAAATATATCAATACGATCAGCCACGGAAATGAATAATAAAAGTATGGATTCATCGTTTTCACAACTACCTGTACGGATAGGAAGCCCAATCCAGTTCCCAAAACCAATGTTACAAGCGTAGCAAAAACTGAATAAATCAACCCCTCATAACACAGCATTTTGATAAGTTGCTTTTTACTCAAACCAATCGCCTGTAACATTCCAATTTCCTGCCTGCGGGACAGAAAGTTTGTGATTGTCGTATTGACAAGGTTGATGAAAGAAAAGCACACAACAATAACAGCCACGATCAACAATACCCCGAAAGAAAGTTGTTGAAGTCCGCTATAATAAGTGATACTTTCTTTTATGGTTTCCATAACCAAATCGCTATTTCCGTCTATCAGTTGATTTAATGCAGCTTCAACCGTATCAAATTTTTCCATATCGGTAATTACGGAAATCGTACCTGTGCAATCTATCCCGGTCGCTTCATTCATAAGCTGCTCTGGAAGCGCAAAGCACTTTGAGAAGCCGGAGTAAGAATATTCGTTTACAATGCCCATGACTGTATAGGTCTTTGTGCGAATTTGCCCGGATTCGGTTTTATAGTCCACTTCGACGGTATCACCCAACGAAGCCTCAATATCATAGAGATCGGCACGCTCTTGAAGCAAGACAATTCCATTGCCTGCCACCAGTTCATCATAATCAATCGTTCCCGCAATTCGCTCTTTCTCCAAATTCTGCTGCTCATCTCGGCAAAATCCCTGAATCCATTTTCCGGAATTGCCATTTACACGATATTCTGCGTCCGTGTAATACCAGCGTTTGATTCCTGTAACGCCATCAATAGATTCTACTGCATTTACAAAATCGGCATTTAGAAAGTTCTTTTGCTGTAATCCAGACAAAGAAATACCGGCAGTGTCCCACGATTGATTTGCGTTGAGCTGGATGTTAAATTCACCGACAGGAAAAGCCCTGCCTCGCGCCTCTGAAACGCCATCATAGGAAACTAACATTGTCGAAATCAATACAACCAATACTCCGCCGAGTGAAAGAGAAAGTATTGTTAAAGTGGACTTTGCCTTTTGTCTGGACAGATTCATTTTAGCAAGTGAAGCAGGCGTTATTTTACGGTGCAACACGGAACTTTCTTTCATTTTCCCCTGATAATCGGAATATCGCAATGCTTCCAGCGGAGATACTGCCGCAGCTCTTTTTACAGGAGTATGAATAGCAATCATCACAATAATAAATGCAAAAAGGCCAACCCCGGCCGTCACACATAAAGCAGTCAGCCAGTACCAACCGGCAGGAACCAGAAAATACCCAATCACATTTCCAATAACCAGACCAATCGGGATAGCAATGGCAGCAAGTAATTTTCCCTCGCGGTAAACCATCTTTTTGATCTGTCGTTTTGTTGTTCCGATTGTGCGAAGCTGTCCATAGTTACGGATACTGCTTGCTACTGAAATATAAAAAATCGAATAGATCACAATGCCGGAACCAATGAAAGTTATAAAACCGATCAAGAAGTAGAACAGCATATCACTTCCACGATTTTCGTCCTTTAAGTTGAAATAAGTGGAACGGACAATCACATTATCATCGGAAATTTCTAATTGCTGTGCCAGAGTATTTGCATAGTTGGCGGCTTCTTCCTCGCTCATATTTTGAGCGCCTTTCAGCCCAATGTAAAAATCAATCATGCCCTCGTCGCCATACTG
The DNA here is from genome assembly GCA_948759685.1 of uncultured Eubacterium sp. The sequence continues at coordinate 501 of CAQBGY010000906.1, read as the reverse complement.
CTGTCTTACTAATTCTTTCGATATAATGGCTGTATAGCGTCCAATATCGCCGGTTTTCACATTTAAGATTCCCGTCAATTTGAAATCATGGGCAGTGCCGTCAGAAAAGGGGATTTGAATTGTCTGTCCCAATTCATTTGAATAGCCCAAACTATCCAAAAAGGATTCCTGTACTACAATTTCATCCTCCGAAGCTGGTAAATCTCCCGAATAGGGCATACTTTGGGATGTTAGCATATCTGCATTTGCATAAGTAAAATTAACGGTTGAATGGTTTACCTGTTCAGAAAATGCGTTAAAAAATTCCCCAACCCACGCAATTTCTTCTTGCTTGTATAGTTCCTGTCCCTGTTGTTCAGAAATCGCATGATACATAATCTGCGCTGTTTTTTGGTTGCGGTTCTGCGTTTCCTGCATAACCCCAAAGCCATAGAGGACAATAGCAGACAGCAATGCGCTGGCAAGTGCAATCGTCAAAACAATAAAGATATTTCTTTTTCG
>CAQBGY010000905.1:173-2307 GCA_948759685.1 uncultured Eubacterium sp. | reverse complement strand
AGGGGGATAACCGGTTCCACCGGAATGTCGTTTCCGGGGTAGACGGGCCCGCCCTCACCGGGGTAGGGCAGGGGGATAACCGGTTCCACCGGAATATCGTTTCCAGGGTAGACGGGCCCCCCGGCACCTACTTCAGGCAGGGGAATGACCGGTTCTGATCCACCGGCCCGGCCTGCCTGCGAAAGATAATAATAAAAACGATTTGAACTCATATCGCATAAGACGGGAAGCGTAGTTCCCACGTGCTCCTTTCTAGTGGCGCTGTACCATTTTATGTATACAACGCCGGAGCTGTGCGCTGCCATAGCATAAGTGAAATAAAGGGGGCATCCGGGTCAAACTATCTTGAGAGGCCGGAGGCGCCCGTGTGGGTGAGGCGCCCAGCACTGGGATTTGGCATCGTAAGGGGAAGAGAAACATGATTTTTTTCATAGCGGGAGGGGGACGGCCCTCTTCTTTGGCGCCGGAGTTGAAATGTGGTCCCCTTCCGGTGCAGCTATCCGGCAGGGAAAGTACCGTTTAACGGTGGAATTGCTGGAGGCGCACAGTCAGCCGCTTTACGCCCCTGTGGAGGGAAGCATGGGACGCACCATTCATGAGAGCCTACGGGCGGATGTGACGTATCGTTTTTGGAATGGGGAAGACCTGCTGTTTCAGCACACGGACCGGTGTGCCAGCTTCGAATATTCAGATTCCCGTAAAAATTTTAAAAAAAGACTTGACTAGCGGGAAAAAGCTGATATAATACATGATGTTGTCCAGTGAACCCGGAACAGCAGTACACATGCAGTAGTATCGAAGTGGTCATAACGAGCACGACTGGAAATCGTGTAGCCTGATAAGGGCTCGAGGGTTCGAATCCCTCCTACTGCGCCAAAAATAAGACAGACCGCCGAAGGGTTGGTCTGTCTTATTTTTGTTAAAATTTTCTTGATTGGATGCACATAAACGTACAACTTTTATAACTTAGCTCCCATTGGCAGCAGCATATTTCAAAATACTGATTGGGAGGCAAAAATGTATATCAATAAAATGTGCGGATGTGTGCTTACAGAGTTAAATGATATAAAATCAACCGCACAAATTAAGGGACTTCTGGACACCTATACTCCAGAGACATCAAAAAGCATACTCTGGAAATATTGGAAAGCTACTCTTGCCCCCAAATTATGTCTGGAATGCGCAAGCCATCATGGAAAAATCTATGCGATTGATGAACTTCCGGATATTGAGCCTCCGCTACACCCTAACTGTCGCTGTACAATAGACCGAATAGATGCAATTGTGGTGGGAGGCGCAACAAAAGATGGAGAAAATGGAGCGGATTATTGGCTTGTTCATTATGGGAAGTTGCCCGACTATTATATTTCAGAGGATGACCTTTGTGCATTAGGCTGGAGACATGGAAAGCCGCCAAAGCGATTTGCCCCAGGAAAAATGTTTTTGGAGGGATCTATGATAACGACGATGGTCATCTCCCTTCAACGGCTGGACGTATCTGGTATGAGGCAGATATCAATTACTATGAAGGGCGGCGAAATGGTCATCGCATCCTTTTTTCAAATGATGGGCTGATTTTTGCAACATACGATCATTACAGAACATTTTATGAGATTTATGCAGGAGGTACGGAATGGACAACAGAGTAAAAGTAACCTTAAATTTTACAAGTTGTAAATATATGAGTGAACTCTTTAAGGAAATGCGCACAAGAATGGAGTGGGATGATGATCTAGGTGAAAATCTAAGCGCTTTATGGGATATTCTTCGAGGAATGCCTTACAAGGGTGATGACTTTACAATTATTCGTCCTCGAAACTTTACTGGAATTCCACACGGAGAAAATACTGCGTTTACAAATTATGTGGATAAAATCTGTTCTATTTTTCAAAGAGCCCAGAATCGAAACATCCTCACTGTCCAGATTGAATATACAGATAACAAAACCGAAAATATTTCTGCTTATATGGTCTAAAAGCTGTGGCATCTAAAGTGTTCGGCACTGCCAACCTGTGCCGCCCAAAAAGATGCAGGCGAAAAACACCGCATAGAAATGCGGTGTTCCAGCCTGTCGAAAAGAGGCCTGCCTTCTTTTCTTTGGTCAGGCCGCTTTTCGACAAGCTGAAGGGGGCTC
>CAQBGY010000905.1:0-163 GCA_948759685.1 uncultured Eubacterium sp. | reverse complement strand
AAGCCGGGGGCTTGACATGAGAGGTCAAGCCCTTTTTTCATGTCAGAAAACTAAGAAGGAGATATTGCGAATGGCCGATGAAAAATCGAAAAACCTGACTGGCGCAGAGATAAGGTACAATAAGTTGCGCAAATAAAAAAGACAAGGTTTGCAGCCTTCTGGT
>CAQBGY010000904.1 GCA_948759685.1 uncultured Eubacterium sp. | reverse complement strand
TTGACGGAAATAAATGTGCATAACGGTAAGTGATTTCAATGCTCTCATGCCCTACACGGTCAGCAATCGCCACCGCCGAAAACCCCATGTCAATCAATAAACTGATATGACTATGGCGTAAATCGTGAATCCTAATACGCTTTACCCCTGCGGCTTTTGCGCCCCTGTCCATCTCATGGTGCAGATAACTCTTTGTCACCGTGAAAATGCGGTCTTTCTTTTTTAACCCATAAAGCATACTGATATACTCCTGCATTTCCTCACATAGGAACTTCGGCATTTTGATTGTGCGGTTGCTCTTTTTCGTTTTCGGCGTGGTAATCACATCCTCGCCATGCAGACGCTGATAGGATTTGTTAATCGTGACTGTTTCTTTATCAAAATCAAAATCTGCGGCGGTCAATGCTAATAATTCCCCCTCGCGGATTCCGCACCAGTAAAGCATTTCAAAGGCATAAAAGGAAACTGGCTTGTCCATCATTTCATCCGCAAACTTCTTGTATTCCTCTTTTGTCCAGAACAGCATTTCCTTGTGTTCCTCGCTCCCCATGTTTCCTGCCTTTGCCGCAGGATTGGAGCGGAGGTCGTAATAGCGTACCGCATGGTTGAATATCGCTGAAAGCTGATTATGGACTGTTTTCAAATAAGTCTGCGAATAGGGATTCCTCTTTTCATCACGGTAGGCAAGCAGCTCATTCTGCCATGCAATGATTTCCTTTGTGGTAATCTCGCTAATCTTCATCTTCCCAAAATACGGAAGAATTTTTGTACGGATGATATGCTCCTTTGTGAGCCAAGTGTTCTCTTTCAGACGGTTCTTTATATCATTCGTATAAATTTCTGCAAAAGATTCAAAATCCATGTCAAGGTCAGCGGAATCCTGTAACTGGAACTTACGCTCCCACTCCTGCGCTTCCCGCTTTGTTGCAAAGCCACGCTTGCATTTCTGCTTACGCTCCCCTTTCCAGTTCACATACCTTGCCATCACATACCAAGTGCCGTTGCCGTCATTTTTGAATACTGGCATTTAACTTTCCCCCTTTCCTGCCCCGTAGAGCCTTTCCTGAAAATACTGGCGGTTTACACGCCCTGCAATCGTGATAAACCCCTTTTCTTTCAGCTCATCATTCAGTTTTTTAATGAGCTTGTAGGCATAAGGCTTTGATACAGAAAGCTCCTGCGCCACCTCATCCACACGGATAAATTTGTTTTCCATGCAATCTCTCCTTTCTTTTTTATAAGCTTTTTTGCTAGTGTCAATAGGTTTGCAAGAAAATATTAAACTTTTTTGTTTCGTTTCTCTTGACTTCCATTAAACATATATGCTATACTCCTTGTAAACATAGGAATAAGGAGTGAAACATTATGGCGATTGGCGAAAGAATACATTTTTTCCGCATCATGCGGGGAATGACACAGAAATATCTTGGTATGCTTGTCGGATTTCCCGAACGGAGTGCTGATGTACGCTTAGCACAGTACGAAACAGGCTCTCGCAAGCCAAAAGCAGACCTAACGGCTGCACTGGCACAGGCTCTTGATGTTGCACCACAGGCTCTTGATATCCCCGACATCGACAGCTACATCGGGCTTATGCACACCTTATTTGCCCTTGAAGATATTTACGGTCTTACCGTCAGTGAATCAGACGAGGATATCTGCTTAAAAGTCAACAAGGACAAGGGCAGGGATGCCGCCGAGCTGCTGAAAATGTTCCACGCTTGGAAGGAGCAGGCAGATAAGCTCTCTGCTGAGGAAATCAGCAAGGAGGAATACGACCAGTGGCGGTACAATTACCCGAAATTTGACACTACGCAGCATTGGGCAAAAGTTCCCTCTAAGGAATTGAGCGATGCCTTAGTCGAACAGTTCAAAGACAAATTTAAAATTTAAATTGATAACAAACTATTATATTCAACAATTCAAAGGAGGAATAATTATGTGGGTAAGAAATAAGTATACTGGTCCTGATGGGGGACTCTATACGGGGCCTGGCGGTGGACTTTATACAGGTCCTGGTGGCGGAGCATACACGGGGCCTGGCGGTGGCTTATATATGGGACTAGGTGGTGGACTCTATACTGGACCAGATGATAATCCCTATATGAGTAATTGGCCTCCTAGAGAGTACCTATTAGAAGCACTAAAAAAGGCAAGTCAAACAAATATCATTCAATTTTTGCTCTCACATGGCTTTTAGAACAGCAAAATCACCAGATTAAATATTGATTTATTGTGCCTTACAATAAGTCAATAGTAAACGGTGGATAGCATGTACCTATACAAAATCCGAACCATCCTGTATCAT
>CAQBGY010000903.1 GCA_948759685.1 uncultured Eubacterium sp. | reverse complement strand
TCTAAATGTATTTTTTAATCCTTTAACACCACCTGCATACAAACCACCCAAATATATTATCTGCTCATAATTCCTTATATCCTTTATGTTTTCATAACTTACGCAAGGAATTTCCGTTATCTCTGAAAGTTTTGTGGCGTATGCTTTTGCTGTTCCATATTGACTACCATATATAATCAAACTTTTCATAATGCTTTATACCTCTACAACTTCTAATTTGCTAAAATGATTTTATCATATCGTCAATCCAAACTCAACGGTCAAGCCGGAACTTAAACAGACTTTCAATCAGCTTTGTTCTGATGTAGTCCTCCATATCAGAGTTATAATAGCCGTTCATTTTGGAGAAGTAGCGGATATATCCAGCGTAACGGTCAAGGACGGCTTGTATCGCTATGGGGTCGCCCTCATGTGCCTTTATGATAGTGTCATAGGGGAGAAGTCGGTTACTCATGGGACAACACCTCCATTTCCGCTTTCAGCCGCTTCAAAGCAAGCTGAATATGCCGCCCGATTGTGCTGCGTGTCCAGCCGCTTTGTTCTCCGATTTCTTTCTGCGTCAAGTGCTGGAAGTAATACAAAAAGATTTCCTCCTGCGTCTGTTCCGGCAGTTCGGCAAGAGCCGCCGCAAGGGAACAGCTATCTAAAAATATCGTCTGCCCCCGGACAGAAAACGGATATGTTTCGCCATAGTCTGGCACTTGAAAATACTCGTCCGTGGTGCTTAGTGGGACAAACTTTTCTTCGGTCAAGTATTCAAGGGAGATTTCCCGTTTCCACCTCGCCGCCAGCATACGGGCAGCGTCAAAGGACGCATGACGAATAACAATCCGGCAATAGGTATCATGGGTATAGCGGATATGTTCTTGATAGGCTTCGTATTCAGTCATGGAAAATCCCCCTTTCTTCAATTATGGGAAAGGGCGGCAGCACTTTTTTGCTGTCGCCCCTTGATTACCCACCAGCAAGGACAGGCGGGGCTGTCAACGGTGGGCGCAGCCCATTTACCTGCCGTTGACTGGCTCGGCTGGATTTGCTATACAAATTAGAGATATGCTTAACTATTCATTTGTGTCATTAGTTCTCTAAACTCCGTACAATCACGCATAAATGCAAATTCATCTTTACTGTTCAATTCCTCGCAAAGAGAATCTGCCACTTTACTTGAAAGAGCTGTTACCTCTGTTCCGTCCAAATTGCGGTACAACTTACAATTCTGCGATTTCCATTCTTTTCTCATAGCAGGCAACATTTTTGAAAGAATAGATAAACTTTCGTCTTTATCTTTCTTATCTAATGCAAGCTGCAAATGAGCATTGTAACGCATCCATTCCGGGAAAGAAAACGTACAAGTAATTGTTTCGTACATATCCGCAAAAAAATCTGCATCCATATTGCGGTTTTCGCATAACGCTATTTCAAGCATATTTATTAAAGCGGTTTGTATCTCCGTAACACCGTTCAATATTCTGTGTTCCCAGAATTTTTCTGCGTCTGTGTATTTTTTCTGTTGCTGGTAAAGAATTGCAAGCTGTTCTTCTTTGTCTATTGTGGAGAATGGTAGCGTATTGATTAGTTCCTCTGCCTTTGAATATTCGCCCCTATTTCTTGCATAGGAAATTAGCATACTAATTGCTATATCTCTGATTTCTGGAATTTCATTTACGGACAGCCTTTTATAAAAAGTTTCAAATGTTTCCTCATATTGTTCTGGCTCTGGTACACTATAAAGCCATCTTGCGCCATCTAAATAAAGAATAGCTGAATATACCAGTCTATCACAAGTGGGATATTCATGTATTTTGTCGATTGCCATCTGAAAAGCGGTTTGATAGCCCTGCTCTTGAACAACTTTATCAAGTTCATTGACAAAGTTTTCAATCTCTACATCAGTTAAATCCTCATTAAATGACAACAGGGTATTCAAATCCATTTTTAGTAGACGGGCAAGAGCCGGTAAAAGGGTTATATCTGGATATGTGCTACCTTTTTCCCACTTATTTACAGCCGGGGTGGATACACCTAAAAGCTCGGCAACTTGTTCTTGTGTTAATGACAATTCTTTCCGTTTTTCTCGGATAATTTGATTGATTTTCATAAGCAAACCTCCTTGTGTTTATGCTTTTATGATAGCAGCGTAGGCTTTAAGGAACAATAGAGCCGTTGTTAAAATGATGATTTAGAAAATTAACTAAAAGTTAAAAACGGAATAGTCAGCGGCTGTCTATCAAATTCTTAGTTGCTACTTTACCACACATGAGCATTCGCGCCGGGGTTGTCGTTGCCGTAGCCTTCCAGCAGGTTAATGACGCCCCACA
>CAQBGY010000902.1 GCA_948759685.1 uncultured Eubacterium sp. | reverse complement strand
TATACTCCACAATCCCGAAAAATCATAGACGAAGCCATCGCCCGACTTGACAATCTGGCAATGCAGGCATATTATAAGGAAATGACCGAGCTGTGGATTACAAATGATTGATATTATGAAAAAATTGATTGGCATATTTATTCTGATACTTATTCTGTCTGTCGTGGTCGTTGGATGTGGCAGAGGTCATAAATCCGAAACTACCGTATCACAACAAACGGCAGAGGACACCGTAATTGCAACCGTCCCTCAGGTTGTCAGAGGCAAGGTTGTAGAAGATACCGTTATAGGCCATTGGACAATAAAAGCATTAACAGACTCCAATGATGTAATCGTTGGAAGACAAGACTGGGCTGTAAGAGATTCATCCGTATTTCTTACCCTGTCGTATGACCGAAATATCGTGTACTCCGACAAGGAAATTCGCACGAAAGATTTGGTCGGCAACGAGGGTGAATATATGATGCAGTGGGGTGGCGAAGTCTTTTGGGCCTCTGACTCCGCTGTTTACTTGTCGTTTGGTTGCTTTCTTCCCGACACGGACGATGGCTGGAATATGCTGTACCAGATTCTGCCCGACGGCACATCAAATATCATTGTCATTGATGTATATATGGGCGTTGATGGCTTTTATGTAGTGGCAGACTTCATGGCTCTGTATATGAACGAAAGAGCCGTAGGCGCGTCATCGGCAGACTTGAAAAGGCTGTATGAGCAGTATTGCACCAAAGAACTTGCCGAAGAACTGTCTGCGGCGACTTTCCCGATTGTTTCGGATAACACCGACTTTCGGCACGCCTATAAGACAATTCATATAGAACCTAAAGACGGCTTTACGGGACTTCCGCTGGAAAAGTATTCATTCGAGGTAAAGTTCAAACCGAACCCAAACGATGGAAATGTAACCGATGGAATATTTATTGAAGTCGATGGTTCGTCAAATAAGATTTCAAACATTTACAATGGCTACAGGAAAGTGATTTAACAACTTAAAATACAAACTACTTTAACACTATATGATATGGGCTTAGATATATACGCAGGAACCTTGACACGTTATTACTGCCGTGATTGGAAAAATATCACACAACAGCTATCGGAAGAAAAAGGACAGAAATGCGTAATGGTAGACGGATGTGGCAATGAGATTAAACCTGAAGAAAATGAAGAAGTAATCGAGCAGATCCGAGACGCTGTGTGCCAATGGATTGACAATATTGCGATAAGTATAAATCAGTCCTTTCCATCTCCTTTATGGGATGAAAAAGGCGAACATGATTACTTTACCGATAAGCCGGATTGGGAGGCATACGGTGCATTAATAATGTTGCAAGCCTGCAATTTACTTGGTTGTCCTTTGCCTAAATATGTGGAACGTGGGTGGAATGCTTTTAATGAGCTTATAGTCAAAAAAGCCATGTCGCAGGAATTCCCCAGCTCGTTGCTGTCTGATGTGGAGTTTTGGCTACCTATTCCGGGAAAGATTTATTTTACCACTTCACTACCGAATGGAAATGAAGCAACTTTCTCTACGGTTTCAATGTTGAAGCAGGAATTGGAAGAACTGAATCATAAGATATGGAAAGCTGATGAGGATATTATACTTTCCTGGCGAAATGATACATATTATAAGCCTGTTCTACAAAAAGAGCCAAAACTCTTGTTTGGCTTTATCCGTCGTACAAATAAAACTCTAAAGGAGAAATATCGTACTGAAGAATTAGCCCAATGCGCTTATTCAATGTTATATCAAGCGGTTAACTTTGCAGACAAGCATCAAGTGCCAATTCTATTGGATTATTAGTCTGTTATTCAATAATAGAATATATCTGCGCGATGGAGAATTTAACGACGAAAAGGAGATGGCTATTAATCGGATTGCTTCTTATAGAGGCAATGATTATGTTTTGGGTTGTTCCAAAGGCTAACGCTGATGAAATTGAAATGTCAATATCTCTTACGATTAGTCTATCATTAGCCCTAATGATAAGTTTGGTCGTATTGATAAAATGGAATCAATGTAATCGCAAGACCGTTATTCCCGCCTTTATTGTATGCGTTGCAATATATCTTCAGATATTATATTGCTCAGTGTTCTATAAATGGGGCGTCTATGTTTGTATGACCTTACCGATATTCCAGCTGATTTTGGGATATGCGATATTTAGGTATTCCAACGACATAATTTCTTTATTTATTGGCTGCTCGAATCTGATGTTTTCGGCTATATGGGCTAACCAATATCAAGGTTTCCTATGGTTTAATAATTTAAGTTTCGCAAGTTCAACTTGCTGATTTCAGATTGTAAAATTTGGCGATAT
>CAQBGY010000901.1 GCA_948759685.1 uncultured Eubacterium sp. | reverse complement strand
TCTGACAAATTGTAGTAACGATGATGCCCCTACTTCTGTCTTCACCCCCGAAGCCCTGAAGCAAACTACTTGGCAAGCGCAAATGACCGTGTACAATATCGAAGATGAGATAGAGTACACAAAACAATCCATTCTTCAGTTTACCAACGAATCAGAAGGCATTTATACAAGGACGAACGAAGAAGACGGATATATGTGGAACACAGATTTTACTTATCAAGTAAATGGAAAAATCATCACGTTCGACAACATAGCAGGTCCGTGGACAGTGCTGGAATACACAGGAACACACCTCGTAATGGAAGCCTATAATCCCAATAAGATGGTGTGGACGTTGGAGAAGATGTATTAACCTAACCTAAAAATAGCGGATATGAAGATTTCAACAATTCTCTTTTTCTGCCTACTAATGACAGCATGTATACAGACAAAATCCTTTCACCGGATAAACGGCTGGTACTACGTAACATCACAGACTACAGACAGCCTTTCACAAACACCTTTCCTTACTGTTAAGGATTTCGATACTTTACGTTTGGAAACTGATGCTTTTGGACGCTCGGTCATTACCGGTGTCTTCCTCCAAGATAAATTGCCTATATGGAGAGAAGCCACAACAAAGAGTGTAGGAAAGTACATTGCTTTCGTTTTCAAGGACACGGTGATAACTGCCCCTCAGGTTAATAGCCCCATAGAAAGCGGATGTTTCCAAATTTCCAATCCGCATGGATATGATTTGGAACGTATCTTTAGGGAACTACAAAAAAAGTATTCCTATGATAAAAGGCATATAAACAAATGACTAATTTTACAATACATGGATAAAGATTTTACAATTAGAATTGCCCAACCGTCTGATGCCCTTGAAATCAAAGATTTATTTCAAGATACAGTCCTCAATATAAACAAGCGTGATTATTCAAAAGCAGAAGTGGAAGATTGGGCATCGTGTGGAAACGACCTTTCCCATATAAAAGGAATGATTAAAACACATTATTTTATTGTAGCCACTAATCAACAGTCACAAATTGTCGGCTTTGCATCCATTACTCTACAAGGCTATTTGCATTCTATGTTTGTTCATAAAGATTTTCAAGGTAAAGGTATTGCTACGATACTTCTAAATGAAATAGAACGGTATGCAACTGCAACAGGACTTATACGGATTACATCAGAAGTAAGTTTAACAGCCCGCTCATTCTTTGAAAAAAGAGGCTATATAGTAGAGGAAGAACAAAAACGGAAAGCAAATATGCTTTCTCTCACCAATTTTTGGATGGCAAAGAAACTCAGCAAATGAAATCTTATAACGGTCGTATTCCTGCTTGTGGTGTATTTTGTGGTGGTTGCCCTGCATATACAAGAGAAAAAAGCCCCTGCAAAGGAGCAGAACTGAGTAACTCTCGATGCGAAAAATGTAAAACATTTCATTTGTGCTGCTTGGGAAAAGAAATAACACATTGTTTTCAATGTTCTGATTTTCCATGTGCCAAACTTAGAAGATTCACCAAAAGTTGGCTAAAATATGGACAGGACTTTATTGAAAATCAAAAACTTTTAAAAGATATAGGTGAAATTAATTTTCTAAAGTATTATAATGAAAAAGTTGAAGATTAAGTTTTATCTCTTTCCGAAAATAATATTCTTTTAGATAGATAGTTCTTAAATTAGAAATATATATACAATGAACAATAAGCACATATTACAACAGAGACTTTTCCGATTATTATCGGAATACTCACAGCGTAAAGTTTCTGCATCCGAATTGGAAGAAGCTATTGAAGAATTGGCTATTCATGTAGCCAATTTCTGTATCAACGAACAAAATTATGGCGTATTACTACGTTATTTTTCTTTTGGCTTGTATCGTCTTAAATCGTATCGTGTACGGTTTGAGCAAGAAAAAAATACCCTATTTGCATTTAGTTGATGAAGCGATAGGACTTTTAAACACTGAAATACGCCTTATCGAATGGCGTATCAAGTACCCGGAACAGCTACAACAACGTACTAATAAGCAATCTCTTTCCCCTCTATTTCTCGCTGACAAGACAACCCTTATCAACATCATGGAAATGGTAAGCGGTCTGTTCCTCTCCAAAGACATCGTTTATCAGAATGGAAAGCCTGCCTATTTGGTGGATTTATCCAAAGGTTTTGAGTGGTTGTTTAACATCAAGATAAGCGACTGTCACCAAAAGCATGAGGACGTGATAAAACGAAAACCGGGCAAACTCACCGAATTTCTTAATGGACTGGCTGACCTTATCCGAAAAGAACATGACAAGAAAGGATATAGATAATCAGCAACTTATGGTTTATTTATAGGGG
>CAQBGY010000900.1 GCA_948759685.1 uncultured Eubacterium sp. | reverse complement strand
CGTACCGATATGCCCCCTTGTGTTGTCATCCCCCTTGTTCAAATGCAGTACGGTGTGGATATGCAGGTTATACCCACTTGACCAGCGCATCAAAAGGTTGATTAGGTCGGTCGATTCGCTCGGACTGTTGATGTCGTACATCAAATCACGGATTCCGTCAATAATGAGCAACCCCACATCGGGCATATTCTCCAACATATAGCCAATTATCTGCTTACGCTTGTCGGGGGTATGTTCTCTTAACACAATGAAAACAAAATCGTCCACATCCTTATCGGTCGGCAGTCCGGCAAGGCGCAAAATACGTTCCATGACCTTATGGCAATGGTACTTGCTCTGCTCGGTATCAACATAGAGAATTTTGCGCTTGTTCGGTGGCAGATATGCCGAATACTTCAGAACCTCGTCATTCTTCAATGCAGCCGCAACAATGGCGGAAATGTTGAATGTCTTTTTGCTCTTGGCTTTGCCTGTGGATGCGCTGAAATTACCCAACGTGCCGATAGTAGAACCGTTCACCCAAAGAATTTCGGGCGGTACTTCATAAGTGTCCGTCACCTTTAGACAAATGGTTTTCCAAAGGGCTGCAAAATCTTCTTTCGTCATGGCTGTGCCTTGTCCGATTTCCTCTTTCTTCTTGTTTTCCATAGCCATTATTTCTTTAGAGGACGGTTAAGGATATACTTCTGCGCTTCCTGCTCTATCTGCGCCTGCGTCTTCACCGGGTTCTGACGCAACCATGCTTCCAGTTCAGCTTTTTCAAAATAAAGCATTTTACCCTGCGGCTTGTAATGGGGTATCAAGTTACCCGAAGTCAGCTTGTACAGGTAGCTTTTAGAAAGGTTCAAGAACCTGCTCGCTTCATCGAAGCTAAGCACGTTCTTTGAAAGGAACACTAAATTTTCGAGTTCTGCAACTCGCTTCTCAATACTTGTTTCCATATAACAAAAGTATTTGCGTTAGACAATATGGAGTGCATGCCCTCCGGTTTCTTGTAATCGATTACGGGGGCAAAAGTATTGAGGAATAGCTTGATAGCGGATTAAGCTATGTTTGAGGTATTAACCTATTCTTAAAGTTTTTTCAGTTGTTTGATATAATTGCTGATGGTTACATAATCTTTTTCATGCTCCACCCCTTTTACATAATTGGCGGCTGTGGCTAAATCACCTTGATTCAGATATTTATCTTTCTTTATATTCTTCGTAACAAACAACTTATTCCTTGCTATGACAGATTGCCAATTAGGTGTTATCAAACCACGATTGCTTAACTCCGAAAAAAGAAAAGCGACTAGCCTGTTGTTATTAGACCTAAATATAACTTTAGGCTTACAAGAAAGTATTGCTTTCAAATCTTCAAAAGTCATAAGAGCATTGAAAATTCCCACTTCATTGATACAATCCACCAACAATGCTATTTGTCTGTCGTTTAAAATAGACTTGAACGGATTTTCTGTTTCAGCAACATGAGGAATAATTTTAGGCTCTTGGCATTTATCTTGAATTGGTTGCAGTTCTTCCTGTTCTTGTTGGAGTTGCATTTCCGCTTGTACCTTACTTTCTTTCTTCTTTCGCAAGTATTCTGAATATCGTTCCAACACAACAGCTTTGACTACCACTGAAAAATAAGGCAGTTCCTCATCATAAACCGTATTATCTTGTTCATACCGGGAATAATCAAATGAAAGTGGATTAAACGACATATATTTTCTTTTCTCATCAGATTTCAAGGATTCATAAAAACCACTTTCCCAAAAGAAATCAGACACAGAATAAAAGTATTGAATGTCATTCAACACAGAATAACGAATATATAACTGCACCAGTTCATCAGCGGTGCGAACGTATTCCTGCTGTTCCAGCTTATCTGCCTGCTCTTCGTCAAAATATAAAGACTTAGAAGCAATGCCATCTATCATAACTTGGCTGGCATGATTGATGCAACGGTTAAATATGCCTTGTATATGGTCGAATTTTATTTTCAGTTCTCTTTCTGTCATAATATCCTATATTTCAGTTAGTAGGAACAAAGATATATTTTTCCGACTAAACAAAGGCAAAAAAAGAAAGAAAGTACGGTTATATCACAATCCCCATACTTTCTTTTTAAATCAATCTGTCAAATTCGGTATCAAGCTTATAGCTTCTTCTTTTTTCTTATCGACAATCTTCGCATAAATTTGAGTTGTGGCAATATTTTTATGTCCCAACAATTTACTTACCGTGTACAAATCAGCCCCTAATGTAAGCATCATAGTAGCATGTGTATGCCGGGCAACGTGGAACAGAACCCACCGAGCACACGTCGGCAAACAAGTGACGATAAAACGTA
>CAQBGY010000899.1 GCA_948759685.1 uncultured Eubacterium sp. | reverse complement strand
GTAACTATAAATTCCTTGATTTTTTAAGGAAAATCACTTGACAATATAGGGAGAGTATAAGGATTGGCGAAATAAGTACAAAAAAATGGACACATAGTAGTTTATAGTTACATTGAAGAAAACTAATAGGAAACTAATAGGAAAAGTATTCATCATGACATATTTTGTCATAGTGATGGATTATAGTAACAATATTGGAGGAAAAACAGATGGTTGTAGATTATAAATCTAGAAAAAATGAAGTTTTAGATTCTTATAGTAAATTGGAATCTCTGATTTCAGAATTACAGGAATACTCTGAAAAAATAGAACTGCCTAACCCAGTTGAACATTTGGAAGTATTACTTAGGGATATTAGAAGTAAAGCAGGTAAAGTCAAAGATGATCGATTCAATATTATGATTGCCGGCGAGTCCAAAAGTGGAAAATCTACATTTATTAATGCATACCTTGGTGTTGAATTGTTACCGATGGACGTAAAGCAATGTACAAGTGCAATTGTAGAAATAAAATATGGTAAAGTGTTTTCTGTTGTGGCAACATACGCAGACGGACGGCATGAAACTATTACGGGTGATGAAGAAGCAAGAGCTTTTTTGAAAAAGAATGCAGCATTGGACGATGAATATAGAGATATTCCCGTACCAACTATTAATAGCGAAATCTTAGTGAAATCTGGATTACGTGCAAAAGAAAAAGGTGGAAAAATTACTATTCAGAATGCGGAGGTTGAGGCAATGCTTAAATCTCCGGAGGTTCAAGGTGCAAACATTTACAATTTGCCAGATTATAACAAGAGAATAAGAGCATATATAGAGGCAAGAAAGGATTCTTGGGAAGACATAGTAACTAAGATTGAAATACTGTTTCCGTTTGGAGACGACTTAAAGGGTATAGAGATTATTGACAGTCCTGGAGTATGTGCTCGCGGAGGTGTTGCAGAAATTACATCCCAATACATTGAGAATGCTGACGCTATAATCTTTTTAAAACCGGTAATAGGTCAATCGTTGGAATCCACTCAGTTTAGTCAGTTTATGGAGAATGTCAGCGTTGAAAGAAATAAGAATGCTTTATTTTTAGTATTAACACATATTGCAACAAAGAATGAAGCTGACCTGAGAAGGCTTGAGGAAGAAGCACAAAAACAATTTTCGGGCAAAATCAATCCTAGAAACATTCTCTTTGTGGATAGTAAGGCGGAATTGTATTCAAAAAAATTTGCAGAGGTAGAAAGCATTGAAGAAGAATTACGCCGACTGAACAAGGAAGGTACTTTAGATGATTTTGTTGTTAAAGCTTACAATGACACAAACGGATTGTTTGGAACAGGTGATATGACAGATTTTATTAAGAATCTTCAAGAAAAATCACGTTTCAATGATATATATCAGGCATTGGAAGTCTTTGGGCGGAAAGCACATTATCTTCTTTTGGCAGCATTACTTGATTCAATCAGCAGTATGTATTCAAAGTTATGGAATGATACTAATTCCAGAATGGAGATGTTTAGACAAAAGGCTGAGGATCCTACAGAATTAGCTAAGAAAATTGCTACTGTTAAGCAAGATCTTGATATTATTCAAAACAAAATGAGTAGAGGCGTCGATGGTGTGGTGCGTCGATTTCGAGGAGACGAGGGTATTATCAGAAAAGAAGCGGAGGCAGCAGTAAAAGATTTTTTAGACTCGGTGGGGAAGATATCCCCTGATGCAAGTGATGCATTTGATAAGCTGGAAAAAGCTTCTCTGTCAAAAATAGATCAATTTAAAGGATTAACAGAAAAACTTCAAAAACAGATGGTCGCGGAATTTGATAAAGAACTTATTGCACTAAGCGACAAGAGTTCCATTTCGTATGAATCTATAAAGCCAGATTTCACAGAAGAGACATTCAAGAAAATAAAGGATGAAACAGAAAGCAAGGCTCATGAGACTAAGTCATATGAGGATGGTGTAACATTCAAGAAAACCCATACATATTCTGTATATGTTCAAAATAAGCATTTTGGAATTATTAAGGACAATATTATGTCAAGATTGGATGTTCTTAAAAATGACCTTATTGCTAATCTTGAAGATTTTATAGAGAATATTAGAACTAAGTATATTGCCGAACTTGCAAATAACGCGCAGGTAAAAAAAGATGAATTAGATGCAATTATGGAGGCTAAGA
Organism: uncultured Eubacterium sp.; assembly: GCA_948759685.1. Next base: position 162 of record CAQBGY010000899.1, on the reverse strand, counting down.
AGACAGCTGAACAGATCGGAGAAATCATTGAGGTGCTTTCAAAAAAGACAGAAGATATTTCGGAAGCACATACTACTGTTGAAAAAATAAAAGGAGGTATCTCAAAACATGTACAGCAAGAAAATTAATTCAAAAGTTAATACTATGTTTGATGAGTTAGAG
>CAQBGY010000898.1 GCA_948759685.1 uncultured Eubacterium sp. | reverse complement strand
TTTTTAGAAAAGACCACGGGCTTTCTTAAAAACGTCTTGATCTTTTTTACCACTGGCGGAATCCGCTAATATCCCGTGACAGTACAAACTATTCATGCACACTTTTTGCGAGAGAAAAGCCTGCAAAACGCCCTACTTTGTATCAGACCGGAACAGCCTGTGTAAAAAAGGATATATGGCTGACGACAAACATGTTATACGGAAATATGCTTCAAAACGCAGTGAGGGCATGGGAAATAAGTGAGGGCATAAGTGAGAGCAATATTTTTTACCATCATCACATAAGTCGTTTATAATAAACCTGTTACACGAAAAGTGAGGGCATGAAGGCATAAACATCCCGAACCTCCTGGTGAAAAGGACTTATACTACAGGGTACTTCCGGATATGCCTCACACTTCCTCCATCCTTACCAGCTCCCAACCGCAGAACTGCATCACGATGCAATGAAGACGAGTGCCGCTGCACAGCTGCCGCACCTTCTCACCCTTGGCATAGCCGTGAATCTGCTCCACCGCAGCATCCCACTGGGATGCAGACTGGGCATCGAATTTATCTTTCGGAAGGTATTTCAATTCCAGAATGTAACTATGCTCTATCTCGGAATAGCGTTGCAGGTCAGGCATCAGGAACATATCGCAGAAGCCGTGGTTCAACTCCACCTCGGGCATAGTCAAGTAATAGGCATTGATGCTCAGGTAGGCGGTGAAAAAACCTTGGATATTCCTCTCCCCCTCTATGCTGCTGCGGACGGAGGAATTGTTCTTATAGGCACAGGCTATAAAGTCCAGAGCCGAATGCCAGTCACCATCAAAAGCCATTCCGTCAAAAAGGTCTTTCAGACTATTCAAGTTAAGGTTGTCCCCGGTCTGGAAGTCTTCCAACAAATATTCATAATATTGCTTGCGGACATTATTGTTGGGAATGCCCAGTATTACCCGGTCTCCACGAACCCCAACAATGGTAAGCATACCGTAATAGAACAGCAGACTGGGGAATATCTCGGGTTTGGTAAGCTGGTCGGCAGAGAATGAGAGATAAAGATTGGTCAGTATCTTCCCTTCCTCGGTAATCTTGCGGAGCACCCCCTTGCGGTTGCCATCCAAACGGTCCAGCTGAATCAGCCTCTTCATCTTGCTGTAGTCCGTCTTGGTATTAGGGTCAATCATCTGCTTAGGAGATTCTCCTGACTGAACACGGTTACGAAGGTAGTAAAGCACCATGTCACAATTGAACATCTTTGGATCACACTTCAAACTTTCTTCAGCAAAGCAATAGTTGTCATACCAAGGCTTCATTTCCTGAATCATCGCCTCCACATCGCCTTCCAGCTGTCCCGCTTCTTGATAGTAACGCATCATGGCACGCACATCCTCCTCCGAGAAACCCAACATGCCGTTGAAAAGCGGGTTCGTGCTGATGTTCCAGCCGATATTGAAGCCGCTGGTCAGATCGTCCAAAGTAACAGGGCTGACACCCGTCATGAAAATACGGTCGAACATGCCCTTGTAATTCTTGAAGGCATCCCGATAGAAACCGCTGGCATGTGTGATGGCATGATAAATCTCGTTGCCCTGCTCATTCAAGACCACATTCGTAAAGTTGTCATACTCGTCTATGATAAGGTAAAGGGGATAGCCCAGGCGGCGGGCTTCGGCATCCAGCATGTGCAACTTGTCAAGAGCCTTTCCGGCAGAACGGAACCCCACGATGAACTCATCACTGTAGTATGCCTGATAGCGGTCCAGGAAGCTATTTAATTGCACCGCACTGTAAGCATCAAAATTCCGGGAAAGCTCGTCCACCCCTCCCCCTATTTTCGAGAAATCCAGATAGAGCATCTGGTATTTCCCTTGCAAGGGTGTGGGATGCTTTCCTATCCATAAATCACCGAACAGCTTTTGAAAGTCATCTTTTTGGGAAAGGTCATAATAGCTGCGGAGCATATCCAGAAAAAGGCTCTTGCCGAAACGACGGGGACGGATAAAAATCAGGTAATGAGGCTGGTCTTCCAACATGGACAGATACATAGTCTTGTCCACATAATAACAGTTCTGTCTCATCACGTCCGCAAAATTGGACATTCCGTAAGGCATGCTTTTTATCGCTTCCATAAGCTATCTTCTTTTTTGAGTTTAAACAACCGACAGACAAAGATAGTTGTTTAAAATGAATATAACGAAAGGAAAGGAAAAAATAAAGTTGCTTTGATGCATGGTTCAAAGCAACTTTCATAAAAGCCGGAACGCATGAAAACATTCCTTATTTTTTCTCTTCTTCAGCAGAAGACAGTGGCGTACTGTTCTCTTTATAAGCAGCAAATCCTTTCACCTTTGT
>CAQBGY010000897.1 GCA_948759685.1 uncultured Eubacterium sp. | reverse complement strand
ATCTATGTGGAGATTGGTATTGCTTCATTACAGATGATTATTGAGGAAAAGAAAACGGTCAAGCACTTAAAATTTGACTGGTAATTTTACTGTGTATGGCAAAAGAAACAACATACGAAGAGATAGCCCGTGAGCTGAAAAACCGTATCTATAAGCCTGTTTATTATCTAATGGGTGAAGAGTCTTATTATATAGACCGGATATCTGAGTATATAGCACAAACGGTGTTAAATGAAAATGAAAAAGAATTCAATCAGACTATTGTTTATGGGGCTGATACAGATATCGCGACTGTTATCAATGCAGCCAAGCGTTATCCCATGATGTCCAAATATCAAGTTGTAATAGTAAAAGAGGCTCAAAATATAAAGAATATTGAAGAGCTTGTTTATTATCTCCAAAAACCTTTGGATTCTACAATTCTGGTGTTATGCCATAAACATGGTACATTGGATAGAAGAAAAAAATTGGCAGCTGAAATAGAGAAAGTAGGTGTCCTTTTCGAATCGAAAAAGATTAAGGATGCCCAGCTTCCTGGGTTTATATCTTCTTACTTGAAACGTAGATCAGTAGAAATAGAACCTAAGGCTTCAGAAATGATGGCGGAATTTGTTGGAGCAGATTTAAGCCGTATGGCTGGAGAGTTGGAAAAATTAATTATCACACTTCCAAGAGGACAAAAGCGGATTACTCCAGAACAGATAGAACGTAACATTGGCATAAGCAAGGATTATAATAATTTTGAGCTTAGGAATGCTTTGGTGGCAAAGGATGTTTTCAAGGCTAATCAGATAATAAAATATTTTGAGGAGAATCCCAAAACAAATCCTTTGCAGATGACCTTGTCTGTGTTATTTAATTTCTTCTCTAATTTAATGCTTGCATATTATGCTCCTGATAAGTCAGAGCAGGGTATAGCCAATCAGCTGGGGCTTAAATCATCATGGCAGTCTAAAGACTATATGGTTGCTATGAGGAAATATAGCGGAGTAAAGGTAATGCAAATTATTGGTGAGATTCGTTACTGTGATGCAAAATCAAAAGGAGTGGGTAATCCATCTTTGGGAGATGGAGATTTGCTGCGCGAACTTGTATATAAAATTCTTCATTAATTAACAGGGTCAAGTAAGATTCCGATGTCCCGATGCTTTTATTTTTTAAGTGTCGGGATTCTTTTATCCTTTCTCTCAGCAGAAATTCTGTTGATGGCTCAATTGAGAATAATATTTTACATTCATGCTTCTGTTATTATCTCATTTAATGCTGTAAGTTATGCTTTTGTTCTCTATTTTTCTAGATGATGAGAGATGGATGATGAGAAAAATAGTATTAACTCGCTTATTCCTAGATTGATAGAGCATTTTTCGCCTTCTTAGAATCGTGTATTTTAAAGAGAATGTCCGTTAGTACATGAATATGGTAGTATTTTGCCTTTTCGGAGTAAAATGAATAGAAGAATGGGGATGTGAAAGAATGCAGATGAAGTGAGCAAATAGCTACCATTTATTTTTGTAAGTTCCATACGCTATTTTAAAATTTTGAATCTATACTTTGTTCTCTTATCGTGCCTTCCATGATTCTCACTATCCATGGATTCCATAAAGCGAAGATGGGTTAAAACTTGGATGGGTTTTACCATGAAAAATACATTGACTTGTAAAATAGGAAAACAAAATATTCATAGGATCAAGTTGGATCATAAAACAGATGAAATTTACTGTTGGAAATAATTATAATTTAATTTTGTAACATTACACCTGTAAACCCTCTTAATATAGAAGGTTTTATAAGTTTTACAGATTTAGTAATGTGAATGTTACAAATATAAACAGGATGGTGGTTAAGAGTGAATATTACATATATAAATGTGTATGAATAATTATTTATCCCTTATTTTATTACAATAATATATTATAAACCAAAGTTTTACATCTTATTGATAAAGCTATTGATAACTTGTATGCATTTTATTTGCTTATATAGTCATGTTTGTTTGTAAATATATTGTTTTTTCTGTGAGTATATTATAGATAATCAGTATTTTATATACTTATAGTTAAAGTGGTAATTATGGTGTTTTTAGGAGTGGTTTACGTGTGTAAATCTTAATTTATTTCCAACGATACACCGTCTATTTACTTTTGTAATATATACATTTTTATATTGTAAATTTGCATTTATGAATTATATTAATTACTTTTGTATCTGTAAATTTTGCCTTATACTTTTGTAAATGAAGGAAAGAATCGCTCAAATAATCCAGAAAGAAGATATGACTGCAGCTCAATTTGCAGAGAAGATTGGAATTTCACCTTCCTCTCTTTCCCATATTCTTAGTG
>CAQBGY010000896.1 GCA_948759685.1 uncultured Eubacterium sp. | reverse complement strand
GAGAAGCAGTACGGGCTTGACTATACCCATAATATCGCACTCGGCTCCGGCAAGACCGCAAGGGGATTTAAAGGTATCCATGTAAAGGTGAGGACAGGGGAGAACGGGCATTAAGACGCAAAAGACGCAAAGACGGGCAAAATACGAAATCCTTTTTTATATATACATACGCCTGTGCCAGCCCTATTTTATCTGTATAAATATTTTTTAAATTTAAACTTGGAAAATAAGTGCCTTAGCGTCTAAAGATAGGAAATACAAGGCTTTGGGGGCGTTTTAGAAGCGTCTTTATTGCGTCCTTTTAAAGCGTCTGATACCCGGCAGAGGGAATTTAACACCTTGCCGGGCTTTTATTTCGCAGGGCAGGACGCAGAGAGCGTCTGATATTGGATTGATTGGAGGGAATATATTTGAATAAAGCGAAACTGATAGTGACGAGGGTATTTGACAGCGAGCGCACACCGCAGGATGCGTTTGTGAGGGCGATATTAAATTCAGATAAATACGAAAAAACCTTGCAGGTTCCGGGCAGTGAAAGTATAATAGAGGGCAGAGGGCTTATCTGCATTCAACCGGATTCGGACGAAGAAGGGAGAACAGGATGAGCAGGACAACATACAGAGACACACCAAAGGCGGGGCTTTATACCCGGTTATCGGTTGACGATGGCTACGTTGACCGTGAGAGCAATTCCATAACAAGCCAGAAGCAGATGCTGACACAGTTTGCGGAATACCACGGCATAGAGATTGTCGAAACCTACGTTGATGACGGATGGAGCGGTACGAATTTTGAAAGACCGGATTTTAAACGCATGATTGCGGATATTGAAAGCGGGAAAATCAACACGGTCATCACAAAAGACCTCTCACGCCTGGGGCGTGACTATTTGCAGACAGGGTATTACACTGATATGTATTTCCCCAGCAAGAGGGTACGCTACATAGCAATCAGCGACGGTATCGACACAAGCACTGGATATAACGAAATGGCTCCATTCAAGAACTTATTTAATGATTTTTATGCCCGTGACATATCCAAGAAAATCCGCAGCACCCTTACCACTAAGGCAAGGGCGGGCATCTACCACAGCACAGTGCCGCCGTTCGGCTACAGGAAATCGCCTGCCGACAGCCATATGCTGCTGCGTGACGAGGAAACAGCGCCGATTGTCATCAAGATGTACGAACTGTCCGCATCGGGCAGGGGGCCGGCAGCAATCGCCAACTATCTGAGGGCGGAAAAGATACCGATTCCGGCATACTGGCACCATGTACGGGGCGAGAGGGCATGGCAGGGCTACAAGGGCGAGGGGAATGCGGCAAACTACCGCTGGTTTGACACAACGGTGCGTTCCATTCTCCAGCATGAGGTCTATATCGGAAACCTTGTGGCGCAGAGGCAGACACACATCTTCAAAGTCGGCAAATCCTTTGTAAGACCGAGGGAGGAATGGGTGGTTGTCGAGGACGTGTTTGAGCCGATTGTGGAGAGGGAGCTGTGGGAGAGGGTGCAGGAAAGTTTCGCCAATCCCACAAGGTCACGCAAGCGGACAGGGAAAGCGAGCATCTTTTCGGGAATGGTATTCTGCGATACCTGCAACCGGCGCATATCCTTTGTGCCGGAGAGGGCGGAGAAGATTTATGTAGGCTCCTGCATGGAATACCGAAAGATTGGCAGGCAGGGATGCACGCCGCACCGTATCTACGAACAGGATTTGCATGATGCGGTCTTAAAGGACATACGGGAGTGGGCAAAGCTGGCGCTGAAGGACGAGAAGGCAGTCCTTGACAAAGTTATGGAGCATGAAAACAAGAACAAGACTGACGCTGGCACAGTTATTGAGAAAAAGTTTTCCCTTGAAAAGCGTCTGGGGGAGGTCGAGAAAGTCATTGCCAAACTCTATGAGGATTATGCTTTAGGCAAGGCGGGAGCGGACGAGATTGACTTACTCCTGCCAAAGTATCGGAAGGAACAGGGGGAACTGAAAGCACAGCTTGCGCTGTTCGAGGAAGAAAACAGCGAACGGAGGGAAACAGCACAGAACGCTGAAAAGTGGGTTGCGCTGATCCGCCAGTACAATGACCTGCAGGAACTGACGGCAGGCATCATAAGGGAACTGATTACTAAAATCTATGTGGGCGATGTCCGCAAGGTTGACGGTGAGAAAGTCCAGTCTATCGAAATTCATTACCGTTTCATCGGCAGTCTGTCGGATGGGGCGGGGAAATAACAATTCTTAAATAAAAATCCCAATTTACAGAACAATTCTGCTGTAAATATCACTTTAGTCGGTGTTTACAGGATTAAAGACAGTCGTAACAGCAATCGGAGCAGGCGT
>CAQBGY010000895.1 GCA_948759685.1 uncultured Eubacterium sp. | reverse complement strand
TATTTTTTGAAAGCTTCAACTGCAACTAAAAATGACTTAGGAGAATATTTCACTCCACGCCACATTGTAAAAACAATGGTACGTTTGGTTAATCCCCAAATTGGGGAAACCATATATGACCCATTTTGTGGTACAGGTGGATTCTTAATAGAAAGTTTTCGCTATATATACAATAATATGGCGAGAACCGAAGCCAATATAAAGATGTTGCGGGAACATACGGTTTATGGCAATGAAATTACCAATACTGCACGTATAACCAAAATGAATATGATTTTGGCAGGTGATGGGCATAGTAATATCAATATGCGTGATAGTTTGGCAAATCCTATAGACGGGAAAGCTACATATAGAGATAATGATGGAAGTGAGCATCATTACGGATATGATATAGTCCTTGCAAATATGCCTTATTCTCAAAAAACTAAACATGGAGAATTGTATGACTTGCCAAGTACAAATGGTGATAGTATTTGTGTACAACATTGTATGAAAGCAATAAATAGCACATCTCCTAATGGTAGAATGGCTTTGGTAGTTCCTGAAGGCTTCCTTTCTAGAAAGGATTTAACGAGAACACGTGAATACCTCTTGGAAAATTGCCAATTACAAAGTATTATTTCATTACCTCAGGGAGTATTCTTGCCATATACAGGTGTTAAAACAGATATTATATATGCAACCAAAGTAAATCAAAAGATAAAGAAATCAGAAAAGAAAAAAGAATTTTGGTACTTTGATGTCAAAAGCGACGGATATACTTTAGATAACCATCGCCGTAAATTAGATACACCTAGTGATTTGGCTAAATATGAGGAGTTTCGTAAGTTAGATGAGGACCAATCTACAGAAATGACGAATGTGGGATTTGAAATAATTCTACTCGATAAGGTGCACAAAAATGCCAATATTTTGGTGGGTAGTCGTTATCGAAAAGCCAAGATGATTGATTCAAAGTACGATGTGGTTAGAATTGAAGATGTCGCTACACTAAATAATGGATATGCTTTTCCTTTATCATTACAAGGGCAAGAAGGAACAATCCCATTCTATAAAGTAAGTGATATGAACTCTGAAGGTAACGAAGTTGAAATGAAAAAAAGTAACAATTATGTATCAGCTGAAATTGCCAAGGCGAAAAAGTGGGGAATAGCGCCGATAGGCACGGTTATATTTCCAAAAATTGGAGCTGCCATTGCAACTAATAAAAAAAGAGTTCTAAGTCTACCCGCAATATTCGACAACAATATTATGGGTATTATATGTGGTGATAAAGTATTGCCACGCTTTATGCTATATATGTTGGAACATATAGATATTTCTAATTGGGCTTCATTAGCTAATCCTCCATCAATTTCTCAGCAAGCAGTTCTTGAACAAGAAATTCCGTTGCCTTCTATAGAAGTTCAACAGCAAATAGTTGACGAACTTGACGGATATAGAAAAATTATTTTCGGTGCTCAATCTATTGTATCAAGCTATGAACCGCATTTACCAAAGTTTAAGACAGGCAATATTGTAAAGCTTTCGGATATTTGTGAGATTAATCGTTTTTCTGTAAATCCAGAACAAGAATACGGAGAAGAAACGTTTACTTATATTGATATTTCTTCTGTTACCAACGGTACGGGCAAAGTTAATAAATCACAAAAAATAAAAGGAAAAGATGCTCCCTGTAGAGCAAGGCGAGGAATGAGCAAGGGAGATATATTAATGTCAACCGTTCGTCCAAATCTAAAGGCTTTCAGTTATGTTGATTTTGACACTAAAGGCTTTGTTGCCTCGACCGGCTTTGCTGTTTTGACCCCAAAAAATGTGAACGGGAAGTATCTACTTTATGCATTATTGGATGATTTTGTTGGGAACCAACTAAGCGATGCAATGAGTAAAGCAATGTATCCAAGCGTAAACAAATCTGATTTAGAAAATTTGGATATTATTTGTCCTTCTGTTGAAGAACAGAATGAAGCAGTTATCCAAATTGAAAGAGAATTATCATTCATAAAGCCAGCAGAAGAAATTGTTTCTATTTTCACAAAAAAAATAGAGCAAAAAATTAACGAAGTTTGGGGTGAATGATTATGGTAGAAGAAATTGACTACACAGAAGTCCCATATTTGCAGGAAATATTGAATTATCTTCCAATCAATCCTGATGATGAAGAAGATATAAATAGCTATGTCAATAATGTAACAAATTTAATTGCCGTAAATTACAAATATGAGCAGTATCAATTTGCCTATTTTGGTGTTCATCTGCTCTATATGACTTACATTTATTGTACAGCATGGCAAATCAGTCAAATTATCCCTGATAGATATCAAGATGTAATTGTTTTTGCACGTCC
>CAQBGY010000894.1 GCA_948759685.1 uncultured Eubacterium sp. | reverse complement strand
TTTTTGGGAAAGCATTGTGCTGTACTAAATTTTGTCATCTATTCAAGTAGGGCATAAGACATTTCCTAACTCTTTTTTATCAGCATCATCTGATCTCGTGTAAGCACTCCCTTTTTGGTCAGGCTCCAAAAGAGTGTTGACTTGCTTTTATTCCAAGATGAATGAAGTAGACCAGCCGCTTTAAACTGGTTGAGAATTTGCTTTACGAATTGAGGATCATCAAAACTATACCAATAAGAATCCTCTCCGAATAGCTTGCTACGTAAAATATTATCTATACCAGTTTCTGTAAGACCGACATCTAACATTTGCATTGAGATTATTTTAAACAACTCGGTTAACTCTTGAGTAATCTTTCCATGCTCTGGAAGATGCTTTTCATACCGCCTTTTATATCCAATTGATACGCTACAGTTTTCGAATGCAATATCAGTCATTTCAGTAATTGTTCGAAGTTCTTCTTTTGCCGTGGCAAGATCCTTTTTTAACTGCGAATTTTCTTTTTGCAAATACATAATATCACGTAGGAGGGTAGCCTCATCATAATCTGCTGCACGTTGCCATCCCGGACGTTCTATTTCGCTCTTTGCACGCATAATTGAAATTGCCAATGCAGCGGTCAATTCATCAGGGGTTTTCCATAGACTAACAAGACGATTCGTCATGGCGTTTTGGCGGAACCGTTTCAATGATTCAATCTTATCAGGGGCAACTTCGACTTTATCAGCGGGCAACTCTACAGTTTCGTCAATGGCAAAGACTAAGACAGGAATTTGTTGTTGTTTTGCGTACTCATACTCCATTTCTGTATAACTCAATTCGGTCGTTTGGTTTACAGAACCATATCGCTTTCCAATGATCAGGACATAGTAATCACACAAATCAATAACCTTTTTGATCACTTCGAATTGTTCAACATCTGTGGCAACAAAAGCTTCCATTCCTGCCGGAATACAGTCAGCCATCAAAAGAATATCAAGGATTCTGCGCCGCTCATCAACCAAGTCTGAATAGGTTGAACTAATAAAAACTTGATACTTTTTCTCTGCCATTGATTTGCTCCTTCTATTCTGTTGCTTGGTCAAGTATGTCTAAACTAATGATATCTCTATGGTCATTTGAAGCTATAGTAGTTCAGTTTTGAGTATTATGATTTGACCCCTGCCTACGCAATGGATCAAGATTAATAGGAGCTTCCTTATATAAGCCGAGGAACTAATTTATAGGAAGACTGTTCATGATTCATCGCCATTTTATAGACGGGGATACCTTTCTCCACAGCAATGTGACGCAACAATTTCTCATTTAGTGGGCTGACTTTCCTACCCAGATATACAGCTGTTGGTCGCTTTTTGGCCCAGACAAATTTCTCTTGTCCATCTACTTGTGGATTACAGGAATAAATCATCCGCCACTCTTTCTCATGCCTCCACGAAGTTGATTTGTGTAATATAATTTTAGACGACATAAATAAATCAGGGCATGGATTAGTTTGCGACAGCAGCGAGGAGAGATTTGCAAATTGTTTGTTTGGTACCATATCATGGGCAATCTGATATTGAAGAAGCCACGTGCCATATCCAGTCGCATCAAAAGGAACATCGTCATATATCACACGGAATAGTGACCCTATCTTTGCGGACGGGCAAAGGAATCTCTTTTCGCACAATGTACAATCTGTGTAGTTTTGATTTCTGAAATCATACGCCAAAGCAAAGCCTGTTCCAGAATTAGCGTAATACCCCCACATAGCAGCAGAGTCAATAGTTTCTGAAAAACACGCAAATTTAAGGACACTCTGAATGATGTGCTCAATTCTGGGCATATTTGCATCAAGCCGGTTAACCAAGAAGCAATGTAACTGCTTTCTGAATTCATCTATCTCGGCCTCAGACATCTGTTTAAATTGTGCCTGCACAGAAGCAGCTACATCATCAGGAAATGAATTCAATACGCTATTGGGAATCTCTGCCCCAAAAGAGGCGAGAGAGCGTTCAAGGTTTGAATAGATGGTGTTTCGGTCTAAAAACAGCAATGCATCAAAATCATCGTTCATCTCTGATCCTGGTGCAAACCAAATTTGATCTTGATCAAATGCAGATATACTGTTCTCATTGCATTCCCGAAAGCGATACAAAGATGATGGGGTTTCTGTCTGCAAAAAATCAACAAGAGGCTGGTATCGAACGTTCTGTTCCTCTTGTGGCAGCTCCTGTGGGACGATGATACTGTAAATCAGATCTTTGTAATTTTTATCTGTCACGGCAATATCTCCAAGCTTTTTCTTTCATTATAACGCCCAAATCAAATAAATGCAATGGCTACATACCACTGTCCAAAATCGTTTTGA
>CAQBGY010000893.1 GCA_948759685.1 uncultured Eubacterium sp. | reverse complement strand
GGCAGGAATATTTTATAAATTATATTCCCGGCGGCCCAACAGATCCGAACTATGTACTTATCCGCTTTATTGGTTCGGAAGCTACAATTTGGATAAACCAAGAATTTGCTCGTATCACAATCTAATCACATAAATTATGCGAAATCCGGAATAAACCGTCGGCAATATGGCTGACAAATTAAAGACTGCTTTCATCGGCTCTGTCGATGAACAAGGCTATGAATGTCAAGGCAATATCGCTGATCCGGTCGGTAACCGTATCGGACTTTATGGAGACAAGTAAAAAGCCGTAAACGAATGTGACAGTGGAGAGAACCACCCGGTTTTCTCCACTATCCGTATATCTCAAATCATTTTTTTACCATATTATTTTGTTGCTAAATTATTTAGACTGCCTTTTATGTTATCAAATTATCTAATTTAATTATACCATGTATAACTTAAAATATAAAGCCATTATACGTCCATTTTAGCCTGTTTATGCGTTTAGCTTGAATCTTGGCGGATAAGAATCGAATATTTGAAAAAGACTCAAAAATTGGGTACTTGAAGAATATCGAAATCTCAATGCTAAAAAAGAGAGACTGCGCCGTAAAACTTGATTACGACAAAGCCTCTGAAACCGTATCTGATTTGGCATTTCATATAGAAACAAAAATAAAACAATATTTTTTTGTCCATTCAAAAAATAACGCTTATATTTGCACTGACTAATAATAACAAAACGGTCATACAGTATGGCAAAGGCATTTAATGATAACGAAAGAAAGCTTATAAAGGATAAACTCAAAGAAGGAGCTTTACTGTTTATCCAGCAAAAAGGAGTGCGTAAAACTTCTGTAGATGAGATTGTTAAATATGCTAATATTTCTAAAGGAGCATTTTATCTATTCTATACATCAAAAGAACTTCTTTTTTTTGATACAATAATAGACTATCATAAGAAATTGGAAAAAGAATTTCTTAATGCCATAAATAAGCATACCGATAATATTACGGTTGATACATTGACAGATATTATATCTGACTTGCTAATCAACAACAAACCATACTTTGTATCTATCTTTGTTAATACTGACGTGGAATACCTAAGTAGAAAGCTCCCCCAAGAAGTACTTTCAAAACACGTAGATGATGATGTCATGCTGGCAAACGAAATACTGAAATTTATTCCAGAAAATAAATCAATTGACCCCAAGGTGTTTGCCGGGGCTTTAAGAGCTGCATTCTTGACTATTCTAAACGAGAAAACAATAGGAATAAATATTTATAACGAGGTTTTTAAGTTTATAGTTAGGGGAATAGTACAGCAACTAATTAAAGACTAATTCAGCATCACAAGATTATATAATATCGACTGACTATGGGCAAACATGCTACATAGCGATGTTCTAAACCTATAATATGACCATATAGACATATTTAGTCATACAATAATAATAAAATTATGATTACAGTAAAAAACTTATCGTTTAGTTATTCTCAACTACCATTTATTGAGAATATGAATTTTCAAGTAAGAAGCGGAGAAATATTTGGCTTTTTAGGACCTTCTGGAGCAGGAAAAAGCACTCTTCAAAAGATATTAATAGGTATGCTCCCTAAATATAAGGGGAGTGTTTCTATTAATAATAATGAAATTAGAAATAAGCCTGACCATTTCTATGAGAGTATTGGTGTCGATTTTGAATTTCCTAGTTTTTATGAGAAATTCACCGCATTGGAGAACTTAAAATTCTTTGGCTCTTTATATGACAGCAAGCTTATTCCTGCCGAACAACTATTAGAAATGGTCGGACTGTCACAACATGCCAACAAGAAAGTGGCAGGTTTTTCTAAAGGAATGAAATCCAGATTAAACTTTGCCCGGTCAATCATTCATCAACCCAAAGTGTTATTTTTGGATGAGCCAACATCAGGTTTAGACCCCTCAAACTCCCAAGTGATGAAAGACATTATTCGTGAGCTTAAAAATAAAGGAGTGACAATCATTCTGACTACTCACAATATGCACGATGCAACCGAACTTTGTGATCGTGTGGCATTTATTGTTGATGGCAACATTAAAGCTATGGACACTCCTCATAATCTTATCATGTCGAGGCGTTATAATGAAGTAACATATTCATATCTGGAGAATCAAAAAGAATTAAATACTACAATCGCACTTGACAAAATAAGTACAGATAAAAAACTGCAATCTCTGATTCAAGCTAATGCCTTGTTATCAATACATAGCAATGAGCCAACATTAGACAATATATTCTCAGAAATAACAGGGAGGAAATTACTATGAAGCTTAAAGGTTTAATACTTGGCGATATTCGGCAACAATACAAATATGGTTTTTATG
>CAQBGY010000892.1 GCA_948759685.1 uncultured Eubacterium sp. | reverse complement strand
AGTTTGTTATTTTTTAAATTTACCTCTTGACAAAAGTCACTTCATAACGGAGGTGATTGAAAAGTTTATTTTGGTGATTCATGGCGAATGTGGCAGCAAAAAGGCTGAAGCGCCAACTTCAGCCCACTGCTAATGACCATAGATGATTATTAGCGAATTAATTTGAACAGATTCAGTCTATCATCTATCATTCAACAATGCAATCCACAAACATATGTTTTTTCTTAAGTATTCCAGAGTAGGTCATTCTTTGTTTTTATAGTTGCTGGAGGTTTTATAAGCCCCCGTTGTTAAAGTCACCCAAATAAAAGGAGAGAGAAAAATTATGAATTTAAAAGTTGTAAAGCAAACAGAAACAGGATTGAATACTGAATTTGTGAATATTGATTCTGGAAGAAGAGTATCTTTGGATCATGCAATTCAGCAAATCAGAAATGGCAATCCAAATTATGGGAACTATGAAGCGGTTAACAGATCGAATGGGACTACATATATTCGTTCTAAGCCAGATGACAGCACAAAAAATAATATTGAGTAGGAGGAGATATGATAATACAGAAAGAAAGGATTATTTCCATTGACAGATATCTGCGTTTCTTGAACGAAACAAATAGTTTTTATGTATGCGTAAAAAAATGTGATGATTTTGTAAAGTTGCTAAAGAGTAAAAATATCTGTTCTGCATTAGAGACAGGCAAGAGATTCGTACCAAATGTGGTAGGAGCAAGTACATTTTACAATCTGCATGGCAAAAAAATTATCAAAAAGAATTGTCCCAAAGAAGCAAGAACTTTTGAACATGATTACCACATTGTTGACTGGCATGGGCAGGATCATTATGGTACTTGCTTTCAAACAAGAAAGTGTTATCCATTTGAGGTTTTATTGCCGCCATGTGAGTATATGGTTTTTGACGAGGATGTAATAAGGTCAGATGAATTGCATAAGGATGAAAAAGACCGAATTAGGCATGTCATCAATATGTTTTTAGAGATATTTGGAATGTGTGAGATTGTCGATACAGATCATGTCCCAATCAGTGCGGGAAATGTACGAACTGTTGAATGGACAATATTGCCACCTGGAAAATATCCGTGGGAGGTTGCCAAGCAGCATCTTGCAGAATACTTTAACAATGTGCCAGATGGCAAGAAATACACTATTCAACGAAGGCATCAAGTGTTGGCGGATTACACTCCTGATTTTGTGGCTATTGGCGAAGAAAGTTTTAAAGGGTATGTTGTGTATGGATATACATGTAGGGATCTATACTGTTTTGAGTCTAACGAGCCTAATAATGCCACATATGTATTTAAGGGGAAATGGAAAGAAGCGTCAAAACTAACAAAAAGAGAGATTCTGTCAGGATCCCTGTGCTACAAAAGGTTGATACACACAGAAATATGGGAGAAGAATATTTCAGAATTAATGAATTCATAGCATAGTGATAAAATGGCTGGGAGAGGATGCTGTAAAAAATGTTGAGAGCTTTTTAGGCACGTGGATACAAATGATCAATATGGTTTGCGGGGCTGCTGTTTTGACGCAGGAGCCTCGCTATAAAATTGCTGAAGAAGATTGTATCTGATATAATTTAGTTACATATGTCGCTATACATTGCAGGAACTGTTTATAATCATAGCAGGTATTTTGTTCCAGTTCTAGGCTGCTGTTATACACTGGACATAATACGTTTCCTGGGGCATATAAATTTGGAAAATAATAGTTTCTAAGGGAGAAATAATGAAAATACATGATGATAAGCATAATTCTTTTTCGGATAATGCTGGCAGGGGAAACGGGAAGGTTACAGGATTTATATAACAATCAGTTTCGGAAGCGTGTCAAGGCGGATCAGAAGCAAAAGAATCAGCTTCAGGAACAGATTCAAAAACTTACAGATAGCAATTTTTCGCTGTATGAAAGCTATGCAAAAGGTGAAATTGACGCTGACTGTTTTTTCAGAAAAAAGAAAATAACAATAAGCAGATAGAAATATATAAAGCAGAACTTAGGGCTTGCCATTCAAAAGAAACAGCAGTACCGGATAAAAAGCCTGATCTGTTAAACCTGCTGGAAGGAAAAGGAAATCTTACAGACCTTACAAAAGAGGTTGTCAGACAGCTTGTAGATGCGGTTTATGCATATGGCGGCAACCGGGTTGAGGTTGTTTTTAGGTTTCAGGACAAAGGCGTGGAAACATTGAAAAATTAAGGTTTTTATGATATGATAGGGACAGGAGAACAGGATATGACAAATGAGCAGAAGGACAAAAAATTATGAGTAAAATCATGGAGCAACTTTTAAATGAAGAAAAAATTGAAGCAGCAAAGCGTATGCTGGAAAGAGGAAAAA
>CAQBGY010000891.1 GCA_948759685.1 uncultured Eubacterium sp. | reverse complement strand
ACCCGGTTGTGCCCACGATTGCCACGTACTGCCCCGGACGGATTTTCAGCGACAGATCGTCAATCACAAGCGGCATATTTTCGTTGTAGCGGAAGGAAACGTTATCCAGTTCGATGCTGCCCGAAAGCCGCGTGATCATCTGTTTTCCCTCAGAAATTTCGGGAACAGCCTCCATTATCGGTTTTATCATATCCATGATCGGCTTAATCTGCGCCACAGTCAGCGTAATTGACGCAAGCGATATAAATGCCCCCGAAACCATTCTGTAAGCGGTATTGAATGCGTAGTAGTTCGCTACGGACACCCCTGACGATACCGCAATGCTATACATCAAAAGCGTTCCCGCAAGCGAGATGGCGCTTGAAATAACACTGTTTATTTTGAGGAACATCGGAGGATTGTAGGTAAGACGCGCCCATTCGGCATAAAGGTTTCCCCACCGTGCGAACGCACGCATTTCCGCCCCCGAAAACTTAATCTTCTGCACGCCCGATATCAACGCGTAGGACATTCCACTCTCCTTCGAGGACAACTCCATCTTTTTATTCTTTTAGGTATAGTGAAACTGCCCACCATCGCACTGTTTTTTTTTATTTGGTGGACATTGACCTTGCCTTTATCAAAAGAAATAAAACCAATAAACTACGTTGCTCACAGAGAGAAAAGCTTTGCCATCAAGTAAACAACAATAAAAGCTATTGCTGCACTTCCAAGCATATACATTACAGTTTGATATGGACGTTTCCCGATTTCCTGTTGTTCCTCTATCTCATCTAATCTCCTTCCTTCCGTAAAAGCAACGATTTCTTTATAGGTTGAAAGATGGTTTTCTTTCTTGACTTTATCCGCTTTAAATGCAAAATATAGTGCGATAGCATACACCCCACTCCACGGAATCAGCCCATACCAGTCCATGAACGCTAGAAACGGAACTAATGTAATGACTGTTAGAATCAAAAACACAGCATATATACCGCCAATTTTATTGAATTTTTTAATTTCTGTTTCCTTGATTTCATTTTTCATAATTTCAACATCTCCTTTAATTAGTTGGTCAAGAGATACGTTGAATACAGAACTTAGCAGTAATACACTATGAATATCTGGATAGTTTTTCCCCGTTTCCCAATTAGAAACGGTTTGTCTGCTCACATAGACCTTTTCTGCCAGTTCTTCTTGGGAAATCCCCATATTACTGCGATATTTTTTTATTTGTGCGCCAACTTCCAACTTTCTTCCTCCTTTCTTCGTTTGTCGATTGAATAGTATCCCTGAACCACCAGAATCTTATCATTCAACAAACCCAGCTTCTACCAAAAGAATTTGACTTTAGCCAAAATCCCTATGTCAAATCCTTTTGACATAGGGATTTATCTACGTTTACAACGAAATTAAACACCATAATACTTTTTAATCGCATATGCAACATATTCAGAACAACCGTTTCCAAATTGGCTGTCCGTAGCTTCCGCCAACTTCTGTTTTTGCAAATACTCACTTGCTAAATCCAAAAGTATGCTTCTGGCATTGTCAAGTTTAAACATCTCCTTATAATTTTCCGCAAGCTGCTCGACTGCTTCTTTTTCTACATTAGCGTCACCAGTTTCTTTTGCCGCCATAAACTTTTTATATATTTCAGTATTTTTGTCCTGCTCCTGCTTAAATTCCTTAACATCACCAGTTGACTGCATAATAGCTTCCATTGCTTTTTCTTTACTGCCATACCATTTAAAAACGTCTGCAATGGCTTGTTCATTTGAAAAGCCTGCTGCTAAATATTCCCGATATTTTTCCTCGCTCCCATATTTTTGTATCTGCTGTTTCAGTGATTCTTTTGACATACATCCAAACATATGGTCTAAAATTTCCTGAATCTCTTCGTTACTAAATGCTTTAAAACTCATAGTATTAACTCCTTTCATCACGTCTGATATTAACTCAATAATCCCATTTAGCCGATTTCGCTTTTGCTCCAATAAATTCTTTTGAGTTAATAAAGCCTGTTCTTTATCGTAATTAGGACTGTCCATTATTTTCTTTATGTCTTCCAATGGTATCTCTAATTCTTTAAAGAACATAATTTCCTGCAATCTTTCTAATGCTTTGCTGTCGTATAAGCGGTATCCTGCATCTGACAATTCCGTTGGCTTTAATAAGCCAATCTCATCATAATATCTTAACGTTCTTATGCTTACTCCGCTTATCTCTGACACGTCTTTGACTGTTTTCATTATTTCCTCCTTCCAATCTTATCCTAAACCGTTACGCTACGAGAGAGTCAATACATAAATTTATCTTTTATTAAAGCAAAAATCATTCTCTATTATACCAAAAATTTTAACCTCATACATATCTA
>CAQBGY010000890.1 GCA_948759685.1 uncultured Eubacterium sp. | reverse complement strand
TTCTCGGAGATACGTGAGGATAATTTTCTCTATCGGGATAACACAAGATTTTGGATATAGTTGTAACTAAGGTCTTATTTCTTTGGCTTTAAACTTAAGAGTTGTTATCTTTGTTCTCTAGAATTTATAGTACAAAATGAGAATACAAGAAGAATGGTTGGAAAGTGAGTCCGGATTGGATATGGAACAAAACAATTCGTCGACTATTTATCCCAATGCGGAAGTGCGGGTGGAGAAAGCTCAGTTTAGTATTTTGCACTTAAGACGTTTGTGCGTAGAGAGAAAAGAAATAATTATTTCCCCCGATTTTCAAAGAAATGACGTATGGAAAGGCCGGCAGGCATCTGAATTGATAGAATCAATATTGATGGGAATACCCATTCCTATTATGTACTTATTTGAGGCTAGAGATGGAAAGAAGCAGGTGGTTGACGGACGACAGCGTATCAATACAATATTAAAGTTCTTAGAGGGAGGATTCAAATTAAAGGACTTGAAAATATTGCATACCTTAAATGGAAGTGCATTTGCTGATTTGGACTTAAAATTGCAAGGGATATTCGAAGACTACCAACTGTTTTTCTATATTATTCAGCCGCCGACTCCGGAACGTGTGAAATATGATATTTTTGATAGAGTAAATCGTGGTGGAACCCGATTGAATAATCAAGAAATGCGCAATGCCTTATATCGGGGTAATGCAACTGCACTTATAGATGACATTTGCAATTCGGATGAGTTTAAGGATGCAACGGGAAGAGGTGTAAGTCCTACCCGAATGCGGGATCGGTATATTGTATTGCGGGCAATAGCTTTTTATCTGTTAATGACACAACAATTGCGAACGGCCGATTTGGGTAAGCCGATAGAGTATCGAAGCGATATTGATGATTTTTTAGCTAAGGTGATGATATTTATCAATCAATTCATGACAGAGAATGAGGTTGGAATGTTGAAAGAGACATTTTTAGTCGCTTTAAGGAATATCTATTTGATATTGGGAGAAGATGCTTTCCGTTTTTCGGGTATAAGTAAACGTCGCCCGATAAATATGCCTTTGTTTGAATGCCTCATATATCTATTTATGTTTGAATGGAATCTGGATTATAAAAAAGAGATACGGCTAGCTATAGAAGCTTTGAAGGAGTCGTTGGACGAAAGTGGTTATTTCCAGGGAAATGTTGATTCTGTTACTAGCTTGGGATATAGATATTCACGTATAAATCAATTTTTAAAAGAACTAAGATAATGATACAAGAACTGACGATAAGTGGTTTGAAGAATATTAAGCATGAAAAGATGGCGTTGAAGCCGTTAACTTTGTTGACGGGGCTGAATTCGACTGGAAAATCGAGCGTATTGCAGGCCATTTTATTGGTGAATAAGGCTACCACCAAGAGCGGACAACTACATTTGAGCCAGTTGCTTTCTTCTTTTTCCACTCTTAGGAATATATATGAGAATGCAAAAGAAATTGAGATTCGATTGGATATAGATGGAACTATTGTAGGATATAAACTCTCAGAGAAGGAGGAAGAGGAGAATATGACAGGATGTGCCGGATTGGAAATAGAGAAAAATCTATTTTATCTGTCGGCTAACCGTGTGGGGGCCGAGAATTTGGCAAGTATGTCTTCTGTAACGGTGTGTGGTGTTGATGGAAATTATCTGTTAGGTACTTTTGAAAGAGAGAAATCTAAAGCCTTGATTAGTGCTTTAGTAAAAGATGAAAGTTCGTTTACATTGGCTGCCCAACTTAATTATTGGCAAAGTTATATATTGGGATTGAAGCTGGAATTGAAAACGGAAAAGAGGAATGAGCAGATAGTGGAGGTAAAATATAATAGTGACAATATTCCGGGAATCTTACCTACACAATTGGGGGCTGGTGTGAGTTATCTGGCAAAAGTGCTTATTTTGTGCTTACGTTCCCAACCGGGAGATGTAGTAATGATTGAGAACCCGGAAATACATCTTCATCCGGCTGCTCAATCCCGCTTGGGGGATTTCTTTGCTTTTATCGCCAATGCCGGTATTCAATTGATTATAGAAACGCATTGCGACCATTTGATTAATAAATTGCAATATTTGGTATTTAAGAAGAAATTTGATGCGGAAAAGGCAATTATATATTATAAGAAAGAAATTGTTGACCCGTTTGAAAGAATTCAGCTAAATAGGGATGGGCGTTTTCAGCCTGAGTTTCCGAGGGGCTTTTTTGATGCAACATTGGCTGAACTTTTAGAAATGGAATGATATGGGAAATTATAGTTTTGTATTGAGTGATGAGTTACAAGAAGAGTATTGTAACTTTAAGGAGGGACGAGATTATGATAGAAATTTGATTGAGAAACTT
>CAQBGY010000889.1 GCA_948759685.1 uncultured Eubacterium sp. | reverse complement strand
CACTCTCAGAAAGCACTCCCAATTCTTCCAAGATATCATATTTAATATCTGCCATAATATACCTCCACTAAATCTGCATTCCTGTTTTTTCTCTTAAGTAACTATCACACTTATCATCCAATACATTCTTATGATTATTCAAAAAGTCTGATACAAACGGCGCAACCCAATACTGTGAGCCGTCTGGCGGCGTATCTCCGACATCCAGATAATCTGTATAATCAGATGACATTATAAGCAGTGGTTTTATTAACACCACCAAAAACAAAAATGAAATTGTAATAAAAATCGCTGCTTCACCAAACTCCTTGCACTCCTCTTTTATTTTGTTTTTTACATCCAATCGGTTGTATGATTCATTATAAAACCGATACCCATTGGAATGTATATAATTATTTAGTTTATCTGCAAGCTTATCAAATGAATCCTTTAATTGAAATTCCTTTACTGCCTTTCTTGCGGCTGGATATGACGCAATACACTTTAAAACAGAGCCTATATGCAAATCCTTTTGCTGATTATGTACCCAATCCCAAATATTCTTCTCATCTTCATTTAATTGCTGTACATCAACATACTGAGTAAAATCACTATTATTTGATACTGTAAAAAGATACACATAATAAAACAAGTCATCTCGATATTTACGCAACAAAGAATATGCATCAGCAAAATTAGCATTCATACAGCAAAAACGAATGCTCTCCATAGTCCTTGTTGCAGAATCAAGAATAAGATTGCCGTTTACTACTCCTGTCTGTCTAAAAACAGACATATCTCTGCCAAAAGCTAAATATCCTAATTCATTGAGAAAATCTCTAATTTGTGTAAGCAATTCTATCAAAGATATAAAATCCTGATTTGTACTCACGCCATTTCTATTAATTTCAAATTGATTGATTGGTGAAAACATATATATTCCTCATTCTCCTACTCACTTTCCGCAACTCCGAATTTCTGTCTGAAATCCTCATAGCTATTTACCCAATCAAATCTTATCTGTTCAGATACTGCCTGAAAATGCAGCTTGCCACACCAAATCTTATTTCGTTCTACTTCCTGTAGGTTGACATCCTGCTTGTCTGCTTTCGTTTCAACAATAAAGTAAATACCCAATTCCGGACTGTTCAAACTGTCCTTCCTGCACACAATTGCCCAGTCAGGTGAATAATTTCCATAAGGAGTATCAATAATAAAGCCACCTTTTTTCAACTTTGTAAACAACAATACATTCTGGTTATTCTCGAGCTTCTGAGCAAACTCTTTCTCACCTTTACTATCCATCTTGTAATACTCATTCATTGCAGAACTGCGATTTGTGTTTGCTTGAAATCCCCGCCATTCTTCATTAAAATCTTCCTCGCTGATTGTATCAAGTTCAAAGATATTTCTACTGTCTAGCTCATATCCGTTTATCACTTCATAGGACGTAATATTGGCTGCTTTTATATCACTCAACATCTTTAAGATTTTTTGTGTAACTGTATCTAAAATATCCTGATTATTCAACAGTTCCCTCTTCTTAACAGCATGAATAATTTTAAATATGGCAAGTCTTGGCAGCATTGTGTGGTACATGATATAATTTGCAATCTCGAAATCGCTCTTTGGATCGGAATCAATCTCAACTTCCAGTTCCTTGGCCCCATAAGATACATCTTCCATTACGAACATTGCAGATTCATTAAATTTCGCCTTACCAACTTCCACTTTATATTCATTTTTTGACTTCATAAACATTAGATAATTATTGATTTCTAAAGCACAGTCTTCAATAAATTTATCTTTATCTATTTTGAATCTGTACATGGTACGCTTCGTGAGATTTTCTCTTAGCGCAAAATAAATCTGTTGAAATTCGCCTTCTGAAACAAAGGCTCTTACACTATTTTGGGGCTGTTCATTATCTCCATTGCGAATTTCAATCTTCTTAGTACCTTTTTGTATCATCAGTTCCTTAAACTGCTGCTTAATCTTTTCCGCATGTTCATAGAGCGTATCATCAACAAATATCATATTATCAAAAAGCTTCGTAATCTGAGATGATGTACCCTTTAAAACGTTTTCTCCAGTCATAACGCCAGCAGAAATTAATTCCTGTTTCAATGTATCCACTAATTCCGGCTTGATTTTTTCCTGCGGAACTCCAGCCGTCTTCAATGTGGAAATAAGAATCTCAGCGGTAACTTCGTTCTTATCAAAATTCATATTATCGTTAAAATCTTTTTGCAATGCTGCAGCAAAATGCTCATAGTAATCATTTGCAATAACGGTAAGTTCATTGATTCTACGGTCTAAGCAGCGATTCCCCGTAATATCTACCGGCAGTCTCAAACAGATCGGAAGAGCGTCGTGTAGGGAAAG
>CAQBGY010000888.1 GCA_948759685.1 uncultured Eubacterium sp. | reverse complement strand
TAGAGTATTCTGTTTTGGAGTTTTCATGGTATATTTTGTACCCCGAAAAATCCAAAATGATTGTCAAGGCATTCACCAAAAACGACACCGACATTTATAAGAAAACCGTATTAAAATATGGCAATAGAGAACAAGAGATATATTATTGGTTTTTACAGGATATTGATACAACTCCATTTCGGTGGGGCAGACATAAAACGCTTGATGTGGTGAAGTGGTTTCTCAAAGGTTTTAATGATGATTTTTTGACAAAAATACAAAAACAAGCCTATGCGGACTTCAAAATGATAGAAAAAGAATATGTAAAAGATTTATCAGAGTATATAGAAATTCTAAAGGCGGGAATCGTAAAATAAAGGAGGTTGTTATGTTTTATAATGCCCATAATGGAAGTGTCCGTGTTGGAAATTCTGAAATGGATTATGTATCTTTTGGAAATGGAAATAAAAGTCTTATTATGCTGCCCGGTTTGGGAGATGGACTGTCTACGGTAAAAGGAATGGCTTTTGTTTTTTCAATGATGTATAGGATATATGCCAAAGAATTTACCGTGTATGTTTTCAGCCGGAAAAATCATTTGCAAGAGGGATATTCTACAAGGGAAATGGCAAAAGACCATGCAGAAGCTATGACTGCTCTTGGTATTTCAAGAGCAGACGTTTTAGGCATATCTCAAGGTGGTATGATAGCGCAGTATCTTGCGATTGATTATCCGAATTTGGTCAATAAGCTTATTTTGGCGGTAACAAGCGCAAACTCAAATGAAATAATTAAACGAGTAGCTGGTGTCTGGATTGAAATGGCAAAGCAAGGAAATTATAAGGATTTAATGATAGATACAGCGGAAAAATCATATTCAGAGAAATACTTAAAAAAGTACCGTCGAATTTATCCGTTTATTGGAAAAATAGGAAAACCCAAAAGTTTTCAGCGTTTTCTCATACAGGCAGCTTCCTGTATCAGCCACAATGCTTATGAGAAATTAAGTAACATAGTATGCCCTACATTAGTGATTGGTGGGGATTGCGATAAAATTGTTGGAACAACTGCTGCTTCTGCAATAGCCCAAAAAATTAGTCATAGCGAATTGTTTATTTATAATGGTCTTGGACATGCGGCGTATGAAGAAGCTAAAGATTTTAATGAACGGATTTTGAATTTTCTAACGAGATAATGGAAAGTCCAGTCAACAATAAAAATAAATACAGTTTTGTATTGGCGTTGATAACCTCGCTTGTAGATAATCAAGGAGCAATAGCATATAAGTGTTGTTACTGCCCTCTCTGAATTAAAAAAATAACCGTAAACCATGCACCGCCCTATGTGGGAGAAAGGGGGAATCCGAACCTTTTGCCCTATGAAACGATTGTCCGGGCGACCAGCGGAGAGCCGGAAGCCGTGGACGAGGTTTTACGGCATTACAGCAAACGTATCCGAATTGCCGCCATTGAAAACGGGCATATCGACAGGGATACGTAGGACAGCATAAAATCCCGGCTTGTCGCTGCCCTGTTCAAATTCCGTTTTGATGAACAGGAAGTATAAGAAATTACTTCCGTTTTGGGAAAAACGGATATATAATAAAGCAACGACAAATCGGTATTTTCAAGGCTAAGGAGAATGTATAATGAGTAAAGTGAGTAGACAGTTTCTGATATATACATTTATTATAATGACAATATGTTGGGGAAAGAGCCAGGCATGTGGGAATTCCGCTGTCTTTTACGCCGGGCAGTGGTTTTCCTGTGTGATCCACCGGAAACTGTTCCAGGCGGCGCATGGATTCTTTTTTGCTGTTGTCATATGTTTCGCCGAGTTGCGAGGCTAAGGTATCGCTGTTTGATATTATAGTTTGTACTTTTGGAAGGGAATAAGCATATTCTGTAATATGCCTTTGCTGATTTCTTTCACAGATGGCAACCAGGTGTTTGCGGTTCTCATAGCCGGAATATAGTTTTGTTCCTAGTATGTTTTTATCGGGAGTACAGTAATAGACCATTGCAAATTTTTCTGTTTCAACAATTTATGAGTGTGCAGAACGATACACCCCACAAGTGAAGAATTCGATATTACTGTCGAATGTACTGATCCCGTCTTTAATGATGGAGTCCGTTGTCACACAGAAAATTTTGCTGATTAATACTATTTTTGCGAGTTCCGGATAGGTCTGATCCAGTTCCCAGCGTGAAACGGTCTGTCTTGTTGTGTCAAGTTTTGCGCTAAATTCCTCCTGTGAGAGTCCATGTTCGGTTCTGATCTGGTATATTCTCTGCCCGATGGTCATTCTGATTCCTCCTATTTTAAGTTCCGCATTCGCCCCCCCCGTACCCTTTTTCCTGGGAAGGAATTTCTGTCCGCGCTGCT
>CAQBGY010000887.1 GCA_948759685.1 uncultured Eubacterium sp. | reverse complement strand
GAACTTATCAATCGTAAATTCAACAACATGGTCTGGCAACGTACTTTCCCCAAAGGTAATAACCGCACCAAAGTCCTCTAACGTCGTAAATGTGATTTCCGCACTGTAGACCTCAATCGTTTCAAACCAATCCTCCGGCAGTCTTTCTCCCAATTTTGAACAGAAGTATTCCGTTGCTTCCGCTTTACAGGACGCTAACCAATCTAAATATTGAGACAAAGCCAGGGCAATCTCTGTTATCTGAAGTTTTGAAGAGATGTATATTTCACACTTGGATGATTCCAGTTCGTAACCGAAAATCTTCATAGGCATTGCTGGATTATAACCAACATACAAATCATCTTCGTCAAATTGCTGTAACAAATCTCTATTTATCATTTTCTGTACTCCTTTATCTCCTTGGTAGTGTCAAGTCCTACCTGATTTCTTGTTACTAAAACCTTGATTTATGGGAGATTGCAAATAAAAAGAGCATTGACCTCCCTTTTATGGTATAATGTTTATCGCCTAACAAACATCCCCGAAAGGAGCCAACGCTCATGAACATTATACTCTACTTACTACAACTTATTCAATACCAACATAAACTTATTTGCTGGTTTATTCATTTTATTTGTAAATATATTCCTCTCAAACAATGGGCTTTTGATGATTCCCATTCTCCTAAGTATCAAAAATTTAAGATTGACCAGCTTCCAAAAATTATCTCTTTCAAACAAGAATGGAACTTTAAGGATCTTATCTGCTATTATGATCAACGCTACCATAAGACTATCAAACCTGTTTTCCGCCGTGCCCCATGCGATATTCCTAAACATTGTACCTGCCCTGCCTGCGATGCTCCTGTTGACTATCTCATGTGGAACGATGGTAAAAAGAAAAGCCAGATTCTTTGTAAAGTCTGCCAGACTCGTTTTTCACCAACCAAAGATAATCGTTTCTCTAAAACGACTGTCCTTCGCTGTCCTCATTGCAACCACAACCTCGTCCACAAAAAGGATCGCAAACACTTTATTATTCACAAATGTGTTAATTCAAAATGCCCTTACTATCTTCATAATCTCAAGAAGGTTGATAAGAAACACTTGGATGAAGACTACGGGAAAAACTATTATAAGCTGCATTATATCTACCGTGAATTCACGATAGATTTCTTTCAGTTAGACTTAAACTTTCTTCCCAAAAATGTATCCTCTCTCAAGTTCAGTAAGCACAATTCAAACACTATGGCATTGTGCCTTACTTTGCGTGTAAATCTTGGACTTTCTCTTAGAAAAACCAAGCAGGCTTTAAAAGATTTATACAACATCGACATCTCTCATCAAAGCATTGCTAATTACTGCAAGTCAGCTGCCATGTGTATTAAGCCGTTTGTTGATAACTACGATTACATAACTGTAAAGGCATCCACTGGCAAAGTGTTCACTGCCGATGAAACCTATATCAAAATCAGAGGCATCAAAGCCTACATCTGGTTCATTATGGATGCCGCCAGTCGTTCCATCATTGGTTATCAGGTGTCTGATAACCGCGGTGTTGGGCCTTGTATTCTCGCTATGCGTATGGCTTTTAAACATCTTAAAGAACTGCCCAAAAATTTTAAATTTATTGCTGATGGATACAGTGCCTATCCATTGGCTGCCCAACAGTTTTTCCACAAGTATGGCAATAAGTTTAAGTTCGAGATTACTCAGGTAATTGGACTTACCAATGACGATGAAGTATCTAAAGAATTCAGACCTTACAAACAGATGATTGAGCGGCTGAATCGAACCTACAAAGCTTCCTACAGACCAACCAACGGATTTGATAACATTGACGGCGCCAACTACGACCTGGCTCTTTGGGTTGCTTACTACAACTTCCTGCGTCCTCACAAGCACAATAACTTCAAAGTCCTTAATGAAGTTGAATCTTTAGAAGGCGCTGGAAATATGCCTGGAAAATGGCAGCTTCTAATTTTACTTGGTCAGCAAACAATCTTGAACATACAGCAGCACGGCGAAGCCGCTAACTGTTCTTAGATTCTGAGCCAAAGGTCAATAACCCAGCCATCAGAAGCCCTGCTTCTGACAGAGCATTTATGCTCTGCCCTTGATGGCACGAAAAAGAACTGCTACACTGCTGTATCTGACGGAGAAATTCTAACTGTTCTTGAGTTCTTCGCCGTCGGTGATGAACCTACAGCAGTTCTTTTTCGTGCTGTCAAGGGTGGCGGCAAGCTGCCACAACCTAAAATATCTACAATTTTCAAGGTTCATCTGAACTTTTTTCTTCACTCAGTTTTTTCATAAATCATTTGACACTATCGCCTGCACCGTCTTATTCTCCATCATCAGTTCTTTAAGGCGTTCCTTTTTCTGCT
>CAQBGY010000886.1 GCA_948759685.1 uncultured Eubacterium sp. | reverse complement strand
AAAAATCTATAATTCCCCTTATTATTTTATTTTTCTTTAGCACATTAGTCAACTAAATTGCAGAAATCGACCATTTTATGCAGAAATTGACATAAGCATAAAATATAGCAATCAAAATTTTAGAATTAGAACCCATTTTAGTCCATTTTTATTTAATTTTTTCAAAAAAAGTGCTATACTAGGTTTGTTTACATTTCAACCTCTAACAATAAAGGAGCAATGATATAGATATGAAGATTCAAGACTTAAACATTTCTGCCGACTCCAAATCTGCCTTAGAAAGCATAGGCTTGACAATGGTTTCGGAACTCGCAGGACAAAACTATATTACTCTGGTAAATAAATTCCCCCAAAATTATAATCTCGAACCCGTAATTGACGAATTGAACGCTTTAGGTTATCTGCTGCCGCCAAGTAACGAAATATCAATCTACGATGTCCCTATGTCGAAGCGATTGCAGAACTCCCTTATACGGAATGGTGTTATGTACCTTTCGCAGCTTTCTTCCTATTCTAAAGAAGATATTCTGCATTTTCGGAACTTAGGAGAAAAAACCATCTTAGAATTGGAACAAATCTGTCAGGAGTACAATATTGAAATACGATCTATACTATCTATCAAAGAATATTTTGATAAATACCCGTTTCCCCCAAAAATTTATCCCATGCTGTTCCAAAACAACATATCATGCATAGATGATTTTAAACATATGACAGCAAATGACTTATACCTTATATGTCAAGAGGATTACAACCTTACCATGCAAACCTATTTTATTCTGAAAGAAAACGGAATTGTATTTGACGACTGGCAGGATAAATTCATTTTTGAGATTCTGCCCGAAAAAAATGCTACACTGTTATGGAAAAAGCATAAAATCAGTATGCTTTCACAAATGCCGGGCTGTAATGAATGTATATTGAAAGAAAGCCTTTCCTCTTCAAATTCATTTGCAGCGGCAATGAAAGAATTGTTATCGTTCGGATAGATATGTAAATTATGATAATTAAATGACAGGTCACACCGATCTGTCGTTTTTATTTTAGCAATTCATCATATGTTGTTTCCAATACATTTCTGATCGCCCTAAGCTGTGATGCCTGTATGTGCTGTATTCCCCTCTCTATCTTCACTAATGCTTCCCTTGTCAACGGTACATTCTCTAACTGCATCAATGCCACCATTTCCGTCTGCCGCATACCCTTTTCTTTTCTGATACGCCTGATGTTCCGCCCGATACATATTTCGTCCTGCTTTATTTTCTGCTCCATATCATCACCACACTTCTGAACCCGTTTCGGTTCTTTTTAGAGTATTGTATTCAATAGAGCTATCGAAAAGGGACTGATTTTAGTCCACTTTATGTAATTTTTATTGCAGAAATCGGTCAGCAAGTAGTATTTACATATTATCTAAACACTTCCACACACAGTCAAAGACTATCCTTTCTGCCTTGACACATAAGATAGATATGCAATATCCATTTTCTGCTATTTTTTTGTCTTTTTCTGCTAAATATATTGCCAAGCTGTTTTTATTACGAGTAAAATGGAATGAATAAAGGAGTGCAAATTTATGGATTTACATATAGATGATTTGAATTTTTCCTACCATACTAAGAATACCCTTCATGAACTGGGCTTTACTATGGTTTCCGATCTGGAAGGTCATGACTATATTTCCTTGATACAAAAGTTCCCCACTCAACGCCACCGTGTCTATTCCATTATTCAGGAACTTAATGATGCCGGATATTTACTGCCCCCGGACAATGCAGCGACAATTTACGATGTACCTATGTCTAAAAGGCTTTCCCATATTCTTGAGAGAAATTATTTCCTCTATTTATCCCAATTATCTCTATGCTCCAAAGAGGAACTTGCAGGTTTACGCAATCTTGGAGAACAAACAATGATTGAGTTGGAAGAAATATGTCAGGCATACCATATAGAGTTACGCTCTGTACATAGCATTAAAGAAAATTTGGCTCAATATCACTTGCCCCTTACTTCAAGGCATTACGAAGCACTCTATAAGTACAATGTTGCTTCTATTGACGATTTCAACAAGATAACCACTCATGATTTACATATCATATGCCAGCAATACTACTACGACACCATGAAAGCATATTATATCTTAAGGGATAATGGAGTTGTCTTTCAAGCATGGGAAGATCAGTATCTGTTTGAACTTTTATCAGGAAAAATTGCTCAGACTTTAAGCAGAAGATACCGCATTGATACCATTTCAAAGCTACGATCCTGCTCAGAAGAATATATTGAGAATATGCCTTCGGCAATATTGCCTAGTGTAAAAGCGATATTAGAAGAAATGGATAATCAAAGGGAACAGGTTTAACATC
>CAQBGY010000885.1 GCA_948759685.1 uncultured Eubacterium sp. | reverse complement strand
CGACCTCGTGATGAAGTTGCTCACCTTGATTTTTCCAAAAATTTCGGCCGCCAAAGGCGGCAAAAATCACACTTATATATCAAGCACGGTTTTGGGGCGAAGCGCACATGCCTTTTCGTATTCAACCAATTTATTAACTTCATCCGTATATTTTATTCTCATTGGCGCAGAGGCTATTAATTTTTTCGCCAGTTGAGCTGAATATCCATATGATTGAGTTGATTCTGGCACAAACAGGACATAATTTCGCTGTCGCATATCTGTAAAATCAGGGGTTTCACTGCGTGTGGAGATATAGGAAACACCTGCAAATTTGGGCATATTAATCTTTACAATCTGAAAAAAGAGTTGAGGGATAACATATTCTGGTCTAAAAGGAGAAGTATCATTTTTAACTTTTAATCCGCAAGCAATAATCAAAGGGTAAAAGGACAATAATGAATATCTTTCCCACAATGTCATTTTATGTGGAACCAATGCTAAATCCACCAATAGTATCTCATCCCTATATTTATAGTGTGTAACGCAATATGGTGTATCTTTTTCAGCACGAACTTCGTTTAATGCTGTTGGCAATGATTCTGCTAAATATAAAGACGGATATCCTAAAATACTAAATCGATAACTCGCGCATTTGTGCCTTAATTGAAAAGGAGTATGGAATATATCCGCTATTTTAGTATGGTTATTTCCCATTCTCACTCTAAAACCACACATAGAAGTGGAATGTATTTGAGGAAGTAGATTGAGTAAATGCTTATTATTTTGTAAAAAAGCATTTTGCAAAATATCAAATGCTTTACTGGGTAAACCTTCAAAATAGGCAGTCAAAGCCCTGATTATTGCATTACCTAAAGTTTTTGAATCATCGATAAGATTAAAATTTACTCTTACTTTAGAGTGATGATAAACCATTTCTTGTAGCCCATAGTTGACCAATTCAATATTCTCAATTTTAGAGAGCAAAATATAATATTTATCAAAAACTTCGGATAAATATGAAATAATATCTTTCGTACCTGTTATGTAATCAATAAAAGGTGGAGCTACTTCCTTAATTTTGGCGTGCGATAGTTCGTCAGAGAACCAATTAAATTCTCTGAATATCATATCAGTTATTCTATCAATATTATCGGGAGTAAGCGGAATCATTTTGTTTTAGGGAATGTATAGTATTCTTTAAGCAATGAGGCTGTGATATCATTCTTTAATGATAAATAATGTTCCTTTGCTTGGTTTGACATATAATTAAGAACATTATCAGGATTACTCTTTGCAGCCTCAAGCTGTGTTCGGATTTTTTTCGTATCCACCAATACTGGGATAGCAAAATTCCCTCTGCGCTCATTATATCTAATACATTTAATTGGCACAACATCATTTACAAGTTTTTCAACTAAAAGGCACTCTGTACTATCATACTCAGTAAGATATATACAAGATATTGCATCGGCAATATCTAAATAATCAGCAGTGTCGCTTAGAATTCGAAACTCATTTTCACCAGCCCAACTTTTATCTTTGGTGAAGAATAAAGTTTGTTTATTTTTGCGAATAAATTTCATCAAATCCGCTATTGATTTAATATTTGGATCTAAATATACACTATGTTGTAGATACTTCACATACTTTACTGGTCCATATAAAAGTGGGGCTGATAGATTTAGCTTTTCAAAATCTAATTGGATACATACTCCTTTCCTTTTATCAGCGTAATACCCCCACATCATCGGAGCCATACACCCATACATATATGAATCATAATCCATTGTAAGACTAATTTGTTTGAACTTAGCCTTACAATCAAAAAAAGCATACATTAAGGGTTGCTGCTGTGGATTATGCAATGCTACTGAAGTCCGTGCTTCTAAGATGTCATTTACATTCTTAGTGGGGCTAAAACGCAGTTTTTTTGTCAGCCATATTTTTACGAACGTTTCAAACGAAGTGAAATGATATAGTCTTTTATATCTTTCCGCTCCTTTCAGCTTTTCACCGGGAAAAACTCCATGTTTTGTTATTGTGACCATTAGAAGTAATGCCTTGATTTACTTAATGCAAAGTTACTAAATAATTTTGAAAGCCGTGTAAAAAGATTACTTATGAACCTTTCTACACGGCTTCGTTATTTAACAAACAAAGCAGCTATCTCGGTCAGCCTACGTTGATGGAGCTTGGCATGGAATTTACCTTTATAGCGGCAGTGGGCGGTGTAGGCTTTGAAGATGTCGCGGTTGCCGGATTTCAGTTTTTTCAAGATGCTACTTTTGTTCACCACTCCGGGGCCGCAGTTGTAGGCTAATACGCCTAATAACAGTTATCCCAACTTCATTATTATCCCAACCAAAGAGGTATATATCCTGTAAA
>CAQBGY010000884.1 GCA_948759685.1 uncultured Eubacterium sp. | reverse complement strand
ATACAGACCTTTACGAAACGGACAGGGAAGTGCAAAATCTGATAGACTGGGTATGTTTGTCGGAGCAGATAAAAGAAAACAATAATACAATACGCAATCTGACCGGAGAATATAAAAAGATAGAGCCGGATTGCCGGGAGGGAGTGAGGGCGCAGTTGGAGCGTATGAAAGAACTTTGCAAAGAGCGTAATAATTTGTATGAGAAGCAGAACGATTTGAAAGGACAGAAATACAAAATAGAAAAATTGTTAGAACGATAAGAAATGTGGGGCGTGGCGGTTGCTGTGGCGGTTGCTGTGCCCTATATTTTTATGGAAATAATTTTTCTTGTGTGCTACAATAAAAATAAGATTTCAAACTTTAATAGCAACGGACGAAGATAAATATTTCATAGAAAATAGGAGGTATGAAATTATGGCAAAATGTACAGCGCCAATTAACGGTCACCGCACAGCAAGTGGAAGGGCAAATTGTCCAGTGTGTGGAGGAGGCGGTTATAGAAATTACAATTTTTATCCTACATATTCTACACCATATTCTACGCCAACAAGCAGTTCGAGGAGTGGTAGCAGTAGTGGGCAAGCTAAGACAAAAGCACGATGGTCCTCGACGGGGTCAACTATTTTATATACTCCTGCGGAAATTCGGACACTTACCCCAGTGCGTGAAAATGTTGAAAAGCGTTCTGAGCTACCAGATTTAAGAGATGTTTTTCTTTGTCACGCATGGGATGACCGTAAAGGTGCAGCTAAAGAATTACATGATATGCTTGAATCTAAAGGAGTAACGGTTTGGTTTAGTGAAAAAGATGTTCTTTTAGGTTCTTCATTACTTCGTGAAATTGATAAGGGATTAGTAAAATCTCGTGTCGGAATTGTATTGGTTACACCTTCGTTTCTTAAACGTGTTAAGGGAGAAGGAATAGCAGATAAAGAACTTTCTGCGTTGTTGGCTCGTGACTTGCTTGTTCCCATTGTACATAATACAACTTTTGAAGAACTGCGTGAAGTTAGTCCATTGCTTGGCTCAAGAAGTGGTTTAAGTACGATTGAGGAATCATTGGAGGATGTAGCGGCAAAAATAGCAGAATTAGTTACTTTATAAACAGAAAAATGATTATAATTTGCGCCATTGTGTGATTGACCTTGTTATAAAGGATATATTTAGCGTTATGAAGAGAGGTAATTTGTTATGAATTATGTTCAAGCGTATATATCAAATATCTCTTTCCCAAATTCATTAGATGAAGTTTATAATTACGCACATTTCTTTGATATGGAAGCAATTATAAGGGGTGGTGATGATGGCGAATATGAGGATAGAGAAACCGCATGGACAGCACCTAAGTGGTGTAAGAAAGGCGATATTGTCTTTTTTATGCACGCTAAATATGCAAATAGTAAAATTAGCAAATTAAAGAATGAGCTTTTAAGTAGCAGAGAACGGTATTCTAATAGTGCTTTTTGGACAATCATGAATGCTCTGATAAGAGCAAAAAAGATTCATGAAATATATGGTGGAAAAATATTTGCAATAGGAAAAATATCCGGTAATCCTGCTTATGAAAAAATGGATAATGAGAATTTGCATTGGAGAAGTAATATATATGCGCCAATTGATGATATTTTTCTATTGGAAAACCTAGTCGATATATCAGAATTTAGTATTGAATTAGAAGTTTCAAGACAGAGCAGTATAACACCGGTTTTTGGCGAAAAATTTGACTTTATTAAAAAATTGATTTTAAATAAAAACATTATTGTGGAGAAATATTTTATAGATTCGGTTGCAGAACCTATGCCATTATATAAGCTAAATGATGATAATTGGCTGAAAATAGTAAATTGCCATAGGAGAGATTTTTTCCTTGAAGCACAGTTTAGAGCGTTTTACGTGGATAGATTTTTGAAAGTTTTGGGAGATACAAAAGCCTTTTTTAAAGAATGTGGTTGTAAAAAAGAGAACAGAAGCAAAACATTTGTAGATAATGTAATAAAAATGAACGGTAAATATTTGCCCGTGGAAATCAAGTTATCTGTTTCAGTAGAAAAGGACATAAATTCTCAGTTGATGTCATACTGCAATTTAAAACAGTTGTATTTAACAGCAGATAAGGTAGTGACAGATAATATTTATAAAGATAATGTATTAGTGATTGATACAGATAAAATTTATGTATATTATGACAAAAAAAGGATGCTAAAAGAAGTATTTGAGTTGGATAATATAGAATCCAATGATGATATTGCTAATTTGAGAGTAATTATTATAAATTTGCTTGATTGTCCGTAAAACAGGAATAATTTGAGCGGATGTTCCATAAAATTTTCATGGACAGGGTTGTTTCATGAAGAAAAATTAAAATCGGTATATAGAGCATTTTTACG
>CAQBGY010000883.1 GCA_948759685.1 uncultured Eubacterium sp. | reverse complement strand
CCATAACCATACCGATTACAGTACCCAAGAATCCCAAAGACGGAGCCATTGCGATGAACAATGTAATCCAAGAACATCCTTTTTCCAAATAACCGGCTTGAACTCCACCGTAAGAAACAACTGAACGTTCTACTACATCAATACCTTCATCTATTCTCATCAAGCCTTGATAACAAATAGAAGCGACCGGACCACGAGTATTGCGACATACAGTTTTAGCAGCTTCAACATCACCTTTTTCCAAAGCAGCCTCAATGTTAGCCATCAACTTCTTTGTATTCGTTTCAGCCAAGCTCAAATAAATGATACGTTCAATACAGAAAGCCAAACCTAAAACCAATGCGATAGCTACCAATGACATGAAGCTGGCATCACCTTCAATAAATTTGGTTTTTAACTCTTTGTGAAGACCACCACCTTCTTCAACCACTGCTGCTTCAGTAGTCTGTTCTGTTTGAGCCGGAGCTGCGTCTTGAGCCATAACAGGCTGAACTGATCCTAAAGTAAGGACTCCCATCACTGCAAGAATTGCAAATAACTTTTTCATTGTGTGTCTAATTTTTAAGATTAATTAATTAATTGTTATTTATTTGTTTTAATTGTCTTCCAGTCTGTTGTGCTTTCCATTACAATGCGGAGAGAGCGGGATTCGAACCCGCGAAACACTTTTGGCGTTTACACGCTTTCCAGGCGTGCCTCTTCAACCACTCGAGCATCTCTCCTTTTCGGGCGACACAATACTATCTTTTTTAAAATCGGGTGCAAATTACAAAGAAAATCGGGAACTGCAAGCGATTTCAGCTACAAATGTATTCTTTTTTTTCGTCTTACGTAGAATTAGCCCTGCCAATATTTAAATTACCTATCAAAATTAATAAACTTTAAAAACTTATTCAGCCATTTTGAACACTTTTAAAGCATTATTGGCAGTAATTCTATCCACATCTTTAAAATCCAGACCATAGATTTCGGCAAGTTTCATCGCTACATTCTTTATATAAGAAGACTCGTTCCGTTTTCCCCTGAAAGGCACAGGAGCCAAATAAGGAGAATCCGTTTCAAGAACGATTCTGTCTAAGGGGATATGAGGTAAGACCTCAGCCAGACTACTCTTCTTGAATGTAACGACTCCATTGATCCCAAAGAAAAAACGAGCATACTCTAAAACCTGCCCTGCTTCCTCCAGAGTACCCGTAAAACTATGAAAGATACCGCTTAACTCAGTTTTTTTATAAGGTTCCATCACTTCAAACAACTCCGGAAAAGCTTCACGGCAATGCAACACCAAAGGCAGATGATATTCCAATGCCCATTGAATCTGTATATCCAACGCCTTCTGTTGTTCTTTCAAATATGTCTTATCCCAATACAAATCCATTCCCACCTCACCTACAGCCACAAAAGGATGTTCACCGGAAAGCAGCTTTTTCATCTCATAAATACGGAATAACGAATCAGCCCCAACAGAAGTCGGATGAAATCCAATCATAGGAAAACAATACCCCTTATATGCCGTACAGACATTCAACATCGCTTCCACCGTGGTGTCATCAATATTGGGCATAAAGACTTTAGATACTCCGGAATCCCGAGCACGTTCTATCACAGCCGGCAAATCCTCATCAAACTCCTCAACAAACAAATGAGAATGCGTGTCAATCATATTATACTTTTCTATTCATTAAATGACAAACAAAAGACTTCAGCTCTTCTTTTCTTTCAGAAGGCACAGCCATACTTTCCAACAACGAAAGCCCCTCGACATAATAAGCGTTAATCTTTTCTTCACAAATTCCGCCGATGCCTATCTTATCATAAAGAGCTGTTACAGCTTTTATCTTTTCTTCCGGACAAAAAGCAGTAGAAGCTATCCATTTTTCCAACTCCTTCCGTTGTATCCCATCTGCCAAAGCCAACGCATTGATCAGCATAAAAGTCTTCTTATTGCATAAAATATCTCCACCTATATTTTTTCCAAACACTTTCGAATCCCCATACACATCCAGATAATCATCCTGTAACTGGAATGCCAATCCCATTTTGATACCGAAATCGTATAATTTGCGGGCATCATCTTCCGAAGCCCCCCCTAATACAGCACCAATTTTTAACGCAGCAGACAAAAGTACCGATGTCTTTAAACGAATCATCTCCATATATTCGGGAACAGTAACATCATTCCGGGTTTCAAATTCCATATCCCACTGCTGTCCTTCACAAATTTCCAAAGCAGTCTGACTGAAAATATCCATCACTTGCTTCAAATAACGCTCCGGACAATTGTTCATCAGCCGATAAGCCAACACCAGCATGGCATCTCCCGAAAGAATAGCCGTATTCTCATCCCAAACCTTATGCACGGTAGGCTTGTTTCTGCGCATATCCGCAC
>CAQBGY010000882.1:2165-2392 GCA_948759685.1 uncultured Eubacterium sp. | reverse complement strand
AGCAATTCCTCCGAATATCTCGCCAGCCCCTATGCCAAATTCCTTATTTAGCCAAGGAAGAACAAATTTCCAAATAACATAAATAATAGCAATTATAAAAAGCAATTGTAACATTGTATACATCACCTACAAATTAAAAATTTTTTATAGTAGCACTTCAACATCACTACAGATTCCGCTGACGCTCCATTCAATATTTTAGGATTTGTTCAGCAGTTTTTTTACAT
>CAQBGY010000882.1:0-2155 GCA_948759685.1 uncultured Eubacterium sp. | reverse complement strand
GTAATCTGGATCTGAATCCATTATTCTAACTAAAGTATTATCATCGCATTATTTGAGTTCATCCCACTGAGAGGTAACTTTTTAGTAAGCTCTAACTCAGTACCTGTAAATGTCCATTAAACAAGTATCAAAATATTCTTCCATTCATTAAATTCAACCTCCTAATACGTATAAATAGCAATTTTTCATCTATCCTTTATTTCATTTATCATCCGTCGTATGCTTCGCTCGCTATATCCCGTTAATCTTGCCAATTCACGTATAGTTAAATGATCCATATTTTCTTGAATTTTAGAAAGAACATACTCTTTTGAATATAGCTTAGACGGAAAATATATTGAACTTCCACTGAAATTGTCATAAATTTTATCAACAATTTTGTCACCAAACATATCATGAAATAACTGATAAACATCATTGTATTTTCCCATCGTCATAATTCCTTTAATAATAGTTGCATCACCAAGCAAATATCTAGCTTATGTAACGATTTATTTCATTATAGGATTTCATTATTGCTATTTCGACTGACAATTTCAAAGAATTATTTCAGGAAAATTAGTTATAAAAACTTGTATTATCGGTCTAAATTTTTGAAAAAAGAACTAATTTTGTCCGAAAAAGTATATTAACTAGTGTATAATTTTCATAAATAAGATATCCATGGAGGTTTTTCCAGATGAACGTCACTGTCTATTCTAAAATCAAAGCTGATAAAGCAACTCGTTTAGTAGTGGGGCTTTCTAAGTACAATAATTCATCTTTATTAACTAATATGACCAATATTTCCTATCCGTTTGATACTGCTGCCTTCGTAGTAAATGATGTCAAAAATTGCAATACTTCAGAATTAAACTCATTTCGCCGTGTACTTGGGATAATATTTTCACCTAAAACAGCTAAAGATCTGATTGAATACTGGAAAAAAAACAATATTTCTGGACCACAGATAGCATTAGACCTTGAAAATCATTTTCAAATTTATTTTGGTAACTACTTTGAAAAGAACAATTTAAATGCCTTCATCAAGCAAAATAATACAAAAAATTTGAAAATAATTTTATTTACTGTCAAATCTTTCAAAGATCCTATATTTAAAAACTCTAATGCTGAAATTTTTAAATATACACATCCTTCTCAAAGAGGAAACACCCAACAACTTTTTGAAGATTTTGATTATTGTAGCCAAGGTTACGGTTTTAGTTCAGCTGATGATATCAAGCAAAATTTTTCAATAAAGTAATTGACAATACACATCTTTCCTTCTATTATCAAAGCAACTTAAATCGAACGGAGGCGTCGCCATTGAAATTCTAAATTCTGCACAAAACAAGTTTAACAACTCTGGGAACAAACAGAGTCGGTTTCACTTGGGCAGAATTTAGGGTTCTAGGCTGATGCAAGATGACTCAGTCTGCCCTTGTGCAGGCTTTTTTTGTTCCTCAAAAATTGGAGGAATGCCTTTATGACCAATATCTCGATCAAAAATCTTACTTTTGCTTATCCTGGCCAAGCAGCTCTTTTTGACAACGCTAATTTTGAACTTGATACTTCTTGGCGTTTAGGACTTTTGGGTCGCAATGGGCGCGGTAAAACTACCTTATTCAAATTATTACAAAATAAACTTCCTTATACGGGTACGCTCAACGTTTCCGTGCCCTTAGCGTATTTTCCACAACCTTTGGGCGATCAAACAAAACTCGCACTCTACTGTCTACAAGAAACTGGGAATTTTTTAGAATGGGAATTAAAACGTGAGCTCAAGTTATTTAAGATCAGCGAAGATCTCTTGTGGCAACCATTTAACACGCTTAGCGGTGGGGAACAGACAAAATTGATGTTATGTGCACTCTTTTGCCAAGCGGACCACTTTTTCTTGCTCGATGAACCGACCAATCATCTCGACTTAGCGGGGCGCAAAGAATTAGTGGCTTACCTAAAACAGAAAAAACAGGGCTTTATCATCGCAAGTCATGACCGCACCTTCTTAGACCAAACGATCGACCACACCTTAGTCATCGAAAGAAGTCAAGTGCGCTTAGAAAATGGTGATCTTGCGTCATATGAGATGCAAAAGAAACGGCGCGATAGCCATGATATTCAGCAAAATGCCAAAACACGCCACGAGCTAAAGCAGATCGGAAGAGCGTCGTGT
>CAQBGY010000881.1 GCA_948759685.1 uncultured Eubacterium sp. | reverse complement strand
GATATTTTCCTTTTTCACAGAGTATTTCTACCATTTCGTAATACCACTTGTCTTTTCGTGTGTAATTCCACAGACATCTTCTTAACGAATCCACTTGTTTTAATGTAATATTAAAATTACTCAATCCATAGTCTCTGATTGTATTTGAGCCTAACTCTTCACCTATTATTTTCTTATTTAAACTTTCTGCATCGATATAAACATCTCTCCCTGTATGAATTGCCAAACTTCTTGCAAATGCATACTGAAACATCTGATTACCTAATCCCTGCCAAATACAAACAACATTATAATCTCTCATTTTTAATCACCATCTGCAAATATACCATTCCTTTTTCAAAATTTTGCCTTCTATCTTACATGCATCCCATGTCAATCAATATTTCATACAATGAGAAAACAGGACATTTCATCTTATTTTGTACATATTTTTTTGTATTTAGTAAATCACTCTCAAAAGTGACAATAATCATATCCACATTTTCAAGCTGTTCATTAATCTGATAAACATGAAACTCTTCCATATAATCTCGTGCAGACTGATCTATCCCATATAATACTTGGATATCTGTATTTTCAAGTTCTTCATATAAACACTCTCCCAAATACCCCATTCCATAAATCGCAATCACATTCCATCCTTTAGATATTAAATAAGATTCAATATAAATACCACGGTTTTTTAACCGAAGCCAATTATGCACAGTCCGAAACATCAAATAATATTTTATATTAACAAATGATTCCTGTTGTTTCAAATACTGCTCGAAGATATTTTTCTCTTCATATGATAAAACTTTTAAAGAATCCAGGATTCTCTGTGTCTCCCTATTAGATTCAAGCATCTGTTCTAATTTTATTGAATCCAATGTTCTTTCTGGTGTATGATAAAACAAATATGTATCATTCAACAAAAAAAGATGACGCTCCTTTAATGCCAATATCCATAACAGAAAATCATCTGATCCATTATATATTTGGATATACTTTATCCAGTTACGTGGAATTGCCTCTCTTTTTATAATCACCTGTCCTGGAGAAATAATTGGGTTTTGGCACATTAGATACCTATGAATATCATTTACATTTCTTCTCATAGTACTCTGATTCCATAATGTCTGAAAACGACCTTTCCATCCATTACATACACAATATTCGCCTTTTTCCTTGACTATTTTATGCCACTGGCTGTACAACCAATTTTCCTTCACCAGATCATCTTGATCCAACATTATAATGTATTTACCTTCCGCCGCATTAAATCCCTTTACTCTTGATGCGTGAATTCCCTTGTTTTCTGTCTGCTCAAGAAATTTAACTGTGAATTCGTGATACTGATTGTTAAATGTAATTTCCTCACTTGGATAATCATTGACAAAAATAACTTCTACATCACATACCTGATAAAAATCTTGATACAAAACATTCTGTTCAATCATAGTCAAAATACTTTGACAATACTTATTTCCTTTATATAATGGAATAATAATAGATATTTCAGTCATAAATATAACCTCTTTTCATCGAACAGTATAAAACCATTTATTATGGTTATTCTGCCAGCGAAATGTGTAAATATCGTGTTCTAAATGACCAAATCTTCGGAATCATATTGATTTCCTGCTTCTCATCAATAGTTTCCGAGATAATACTATATAATCCTTACCAGCATTCATCGTCTTCCATATACCTGATACCACTGCTGGAATATAAAATACGCCCATACGAATCCACCATAATTCTTCCCTGTATTTTTTCCCATGTTCCCATTTTGGATAAAATAGTGGATAAACTTTTGTGTTTCGTTTATATTAAAAATACCTTGTTTCTTTAATAATGCAGCGTCTGTATACGCTAACAATTCCTCTTTCAACTCATTTCTCAACCACCGTTCTAT
The DNA here is from genome assembly GCA_948759685.1 of uncultured Eubacterium sp. The sequence continues at coordinate 497 of CAQBGY010000881.1, read as the reverse complement.
CGGAACCCCAAAACCCTGTTTGTGACGATCCATCAATTTCTTTGGTATATAATTATATGTAATCTCTTTTAATATTCTTTTTAGTTCTCCATCCTTTATTTTATACGCAAGTGGCAGTCCGAGTGAAAACTCCATTACTTCTTTATCAAGAAACGGACACCTTGCCTCCAACGAATACTTCATGCTTGCTCTATCAACCTTACATAATATATCTCCCGGTAAATATGTATCCATATCCAAAAGCATCCTTCTGTATACCCAGTCTTTCTCCCTATATCGATCCTCAATCGGATCTAAATAGCTGTAATGCTCTTTGCAAATTAAAATCTTGTCCAAAACTTTAAAATACTGCCCTGAACCAGTCTACGTTTTTGTCGCCGACAATAGTGATTCCGATGCAACTCTGTAAACAAACGGCATCTTAGAATAATCATATCTAACGCTTACTAAAGGTATCTTCATTAAATAATGCAGCATTACTCCCAGTATTTTCTTTT
>CAQBGY010000880.1 GCA_948759685.1 uncultured Eubacterium sp. | reverse complement strand
ATACTACCGGAATTTTCTACATATACTTTTAGCTCAATAGAGTCTTTTATTTCCTTTGGAGCTGGTACTGCATCCCATGTTAGTTTGATCTTACTACCTCCCCCAATGCAGGTAGAGATAACTGCAATAATGATGATTGTACAAATCACAATCGGAATGATGAGTTTTTTATTCATGAGCTATATACTTATTTCCTCATATAAAAAGAACTCCCAGCATAGTGTCTCGACGGGCGACCAAACCCTTTTCACACTACGAGGGAGTTCCATTATTTCTTTTGCCTGTTGGCGGTGGTCTTTGTCGAGTAAATATCCATTCGTCTCTTCGTAAGAGACGAAGAAAATAAGAACGTCTTGATATTCCGCCAATTCTGTCGAAAATGAATAGATTTTGTAAAACAACATAAAAAATTGATGGTACAAATAGCAGTTTTTCTCTCAAATAAGGTGATTTTTGGCTGAAAATGAGTATCTTTGCATCAAATATCCGTCTCTTACGAAGAGATTGAGATTTTTGCTAAACAACTTCTTGCTTACAGCAACTCCAGAATCATCTTGTTAGCCTTGTCAACCACCGATGCTTCGAGAGAAGCAAGGTAGATTTGTGTTGTCTTTTCTGAATCATGCCCCATACCCTCACTAATGACTGATAACGGAACGTTTCTTACCTTGGCCACACTCGCCCATGAATGGCGCGCCACATACATTGTCAAAGGCCGTTGAAGTTTCAGCATTCTTGAAAGATCCTTCAACCGGTAATTGACCAGATGCAGGGCATTGTCATACTGCTTCCGCTCATTCCCTTGTGCCTTGATAATCGGCAATAAATAGACAGAACTGTTTGATGGATATTTCTTGATGATTTCCTCCATACAATTCTCCCATTTAACAGTAAGCTGCTGTCCGGTCTTTCGCCTGCAATAGGTCAGGGTTCCGTTCTGTAAATCAGTCTTTTTAAGGTATGCCATATCAACAAAGGACATTCCTCTTGTGTAAAAACTGAACATGAACATATCACGCGCAAAATCCAATGAAGACTTCATTGGCAGATCCAGTTCTTTCAAAGCCTTGATGACCTTAACAGGAACAGCCCGCTTAACTGTCTTGTCCACTCCTGTATAGACATGACGGAACGGATACTTCTGTGGTGTAAGTTCTTTTTCTACGGCACGATTATATACTGCCCGAAGAATGCGCATATAGAATGATATGGTATTCATGCGTACTCCTTTCGCTTTCAGATGAGCTTCGTATAAGAGCATAAGGTCAGAGTTAACACCGTCAAGCGGAACGTCCTGTTCTTCACGAAACTCCATGAAACTTTTAAGGGTTGCCGTATAAGTCTCGGAAGTGCGTATCTTTCCCAATTGTCGCAGTTGAATTATTACACTGTGCATAAAGGAGAACAAGGATGTCTCTTTGGTCACCTTATGGAATAAGGTAATTACATCATCCGCTGTATATTTGCGTCTTTCTTGTTCTAACTGACGTACAATCCTTTCAAATCTGGACAAGTCCCATTCCATGCGCTCCTTAATGCTGCATAGGATATTGGCACGTGTACCATTTACCACAACAGTTTCCATTTCCGCATCCCATTCGTATGCGTAAACCTTATAATCCGTGTTCAATTGACGGATTGCCCTGTTCTGTATAATCTGAAAATAGAGTCCTCCTTCCTTACCCTCTACAGTGGAGGGTCTGAACTTTATTTTTATTGATGCCATAATTATCTTCTGAATCCTTTTGTTTTATTCCTGCTTTTTACAATTCCCGCTGCCGCCATCATACACCTACGTCTATAGCTCTGTTCATCTTCATCGGAATTACGTCCGTCCCAGCGAAGGTCTGACGTGTCGCCTCCGCCACCGGATGATGTCGGAATGGGTCGACCGCCAATTAGTGCATCGGCAATGGCGAAGAGCTTCTCCCGAAAATTAGGAATGGCTAAAACATCCAATAATCCGCAGAGTGTTTCATTGAGTTTGCCGTTCTCTTCAGTTATATCATGGATATATTGGCGCAGTTGCCCGTTCTCATTTTTATATTGGTGAAGTTCCTTGTAGTCCACCAGCAGGTTCTGCCCGGCGGCTTTCACCTGCTTTTCCGCTTCTGCCTTTAAACTGATAATCAGCGGATTATTTGCAGGTGTTTTTCATTATATGCAGTTGGTTACACCTATCTAAATACAAAAATGTATGCAACATTTTTTGCATCGTGATTGTTTATCTAACATCGTGATATAAATTAACGCCCCTACTTCATTTTCTGGTGATAGCAGAGATGCCTTCTTGCTTGAACCAATTTTGTATCTTATTTATATGCTCGTTTTTCAACTCCCATTTGCGAGGTATAAAAATGAAACATTATGGATTTAGCAGAAAATCGATTTGGAAAAA
>CAQBGY010000879.1 GCA_948759685.1 uncultured Eubacterium sp. | reverse complement strand
ACCGTTGCTGACATTTGATGAACATGAAGAAAAAGCGATTGACAAAATCTTAGCAACAATCTCTGACTGCGTATCACTTGAAGCCGCGCAGACTATCCCCGTCCCTTCTTCGGGAATGTCTTTTCCGGGACTGGAAATAAGGCAGAGCCAACACAGAGTAATTCAAGGCGGGGAAGATGTCAACCTTACCCGCCTTGAATACAGTACCCTTGTATTTCTTGCTTCCAATCCCGCCATTGTCCTCACACGGACACAGATATTTGAAGCTGTTTGGAACATGGACAGCGATAGCTGCCATTCAAGCGTTGTCAATGTGATCTACAACCTGCGGAAAAAGATAAAGCCAGATAGTAAAAATCCGACCTACATAAAAACCGTGTTAGGTATCGGCTATAAATTTAGCGGATAAACGCCGGGGAATGATGATTGATACATTGTCATTCCCCGGTATCTTTTTCTGCCCTTGCGGACGCATTACCTCATTCAGTTTTTATACCTTTTTGTCTTAGTGCTGTTCCCGTACAGTCGAGTAGACAAGCGGCTCATGCCGCAAGCCCCTCACAGAACCGTGCGTGCGCCTTTCACGCACACGGCTCTTCATAGTAACATTCGCTTTTAGAATAACCTCACATAAATCTTTGGTTTAGCCAGCGGATATACTTTCAGCATGTCAGCAAAGCCCTCCCATGTATAGCTTTTCTTCTGGCTCCGCCTGTTAAGCGCTTTACACAGGAACTTCTGCGTATAGTGGAGAAATGACCCCAGCTTATAGCTGTTGAACGAAACACCATAGTATTGGTAATGTCCTGTCAGCTTTCTGTTTCGTTTCGTTATCAGTTCCTTCACGGGCAGGTCGTTATTGTCATATAGCCATTCCTTCATGGCTTTTAGCTTCTGTGCATATTTCTTTCTACTGGTTTTCAGTTTTACACAAAAGTTTCCGCTTTTCCTGCCTTTCCCACAATAGAAAGTAAATCCCAGAAAATCAAATGTTTCCGGCTTCTCCCCATATCTGCGCCTGCTGTTGCCCTCCGCAGACCTTCCAAACTCAATCAGTCGGCTCTTGCTTTCCTCCAGTTCAAGCCTGAATTTCCCCAGCCTTTCTTTCAGTGCGGCGTAATATCTCTCTGCGTCTGCCTTGTGCTGAAATCCCGCAATAAAATCATCTGCATAAACTGCCAGAAAACATTTCCCTTCCGTTTCTTTCAGCACCACAAACTTATACCATAGCGTCAGTACATTGTGCATATAGATATTTGCCAGAATCGGGCTGATGATATTTCCCTGCGCTGAACCTTCCTCGCTTGCTTCATAGGCACCTTCTGTTATTACTCCGGCTTTCAGATATTTGTTTATCAGCCACAGCAGGTTTGTGTCCTTTATATACAGTCCCAGAAACTGCATGAGCCATTCATGGCTCATGTGGTCAAAGAATCCCTTGATGTCTGCATCTACCACATAGTTAATCCATTCGTTCTGTAGCTGGCGGTGGACTTCCTTTATCGCGTCATGGCACCCTCTGCCTGGTCTGAACCCATACATACAGTTGAGGAATCTCGGTTCATAAATCGCTTCCAGTATTTTCTTTACTGCAAGCTGCACAATCTTGTCCTCATAGGAAGCAATCCCAAGCGGTCTCATCTTTCCGTTGCTTTTCGGTATATACACCCTTAGCGATGGCAGGGGCTTATATGCCCTGTTCTTCAACCGCTCTACTAGATTTGTGATGTTCTCTTCCAGATGTTCTTCATACTCTGCTTTTGTCACCTTGTCAATTCCTACGGCTTTCTTCCCGTCCAGCTCCTTATGACACTGCGTGAGCATTTCGGCATTTATCATATGATACAAAGATGTGAAGCCTGGCTTCGGCGTTGTCGCCGATATTTCTGCTATTCTCTCCAATTTTGTTCCCATTATTTCCTCCGTTCCTGGGCACGGATAATGTGTCCTCAGAAAGAACGTTACCATGTAGCCCCCTTCCCTCCGCTGGCATTACCCAGCTTCAACGGTACTATTGATCTATCTGACTGCCTGCCGCCCATCCGCTTACCTCCATCTTCTAGTTGGTAAGGCGTACTTGTTTCCAAGAAGCGGCAGGCTCTCCCCAATTGACAGCTAACCACAATATCAAGCATGACTGGCTCTCTGACCCCGCAGTGCCGGACAGCTCTCGCCCTTTGCGAACTGCCCGATGTTGCTTTCCGCACCAGTTAAAACGTCAGCCCTCTGGATTGTAACATTTCGAGGCTCTATCGCATTGCAGCCCTACTTGCTCGCTGTCTACGCTTCACAGCAATCATTACTGATTACCACGCAAGACTCGCTACTGCTGGCTGGCTAGACCTTCGCAGACAGGATTCGCACCTGTTAGGTTAATTGCCCTTTGCTGGGCGCACAACTG
>CAQBGY010000878.1 GCA_948759685.1 uncultured Eubacterium sp. | reverse complement strand
AAACTGCTGAAAAACGGGGAAGCCTCCGTATGTATGCGTATCACCGTGAACGGTGCGCGAGTGGAAAACAATATCCGCAAGAGCATTGAACCAGCCTTGTGGAATCAGGCGAAGGAATGCGCTAAGGGCAAGAGCCGCAAGGCTTGTGAACTCAACCTCTTCATCGAACAGGCCAGAATCAAGTTGCGCAAACTGTTCGATGAACTGGAGGAGCGGAACTACCCTGTCACGTCCCGAATCTTGCAAGAGAAGTTTTTCGGGATTAACGAAGAAGTGAAAGAAGTCCGAACTCTCATCGGAACCATGCAGGAGCATAACGACCAATGTCGTGAACTTGTAGGAAAAGATTATGCCTTGATAACTGTCCGCCGTTATGAAAGTTGCAAGCGTTATCTGGCGGAACTTATCAGACAGAAATATGACAAGGAGGATTTACCGTTGTCAGAGGTCAACGGTGAATTGGTACGTGCTTTTGAGTTCTACCTCAAGACGGAAAAGTCTTGTCAGCAGAATACGGTTATCCGTTACATGAAGTGCTTGAAGAAGATAACCAACCTAGCACTTGCCAATGAATGGACATCCAAAGATCCTTTCATCGGTATCAAGTTTCATGAGAAAGAGGTAATACGCGAGTTCCTGACAATGGATGAGCTGCTCACTATCTATCATAAGGAGTTTCCATTGGAACGTATCACTATTGTCCGTGATGTTTTCATCTTTGCGGCGCTGACCGGGCTGGCATTCATAGACGTGTATAACTTGCGCCCCGAACACGTTTCAGAGGACAGCAACGGCAACCTGTGGATAGTGAAACCCCGTGAAAAGACAAACAACCTCTGTAACATCCCGCTTTTGAGCATTCCCAAACAGATACTTGAAAAGTATAAGGATAACCCCTACTGCATGGATAAAGGAACTTTGCTGCCCGTTCCCTGCAATCAGAAGATGAACAGCTACCTGAAAGAGATTGCCGACCTGTGCGGTATCAAAAAGAACCTGACCACGCACACAGCCCGCCACAGTTTCGCATCGGTTATCGCACTGGCTAACAACGTGTCACTGCCGAACGTGGCTAAAATGCTGGGGCATTCATCCACCCGAATGACGCAGCATTATGCGAAAGTATTAGACCAAACGATACTAAGGGATATGCAAGAAGTTGAAAAGAAATTATCCTTTTGAAAAATAATATTTTTTGCATATATTTGCCGATATGAATTTAAAATATTTAATTTATGAAATTAGAAGAGATAAGAAGTCAGCTTTTGACACAATTGCAAATTAATTTAAATTATTGGGATGATGTTATCAATAATACTAATCCAGGAAACTATGGAGTAGAAGATTGGGATATTAGTATATCTCCTAATAACTTTTATGTCGATATACCTAACAAAACTTTCAGTTTTAAGGACATGAGTTTTACTGCAAAGGTTCTTTTAGGTGCATCACATGGTGACTCCAGTATCGAACAAGACTTTTCTACACGATTATATGGAAAAGGTACATTCGATTTTATTACCAATAAAGAAATTAAAATAGAAAATATTGAAATCTCACCAAACGTCAATTTAAACATCTATTAATTTCCTTCTTAGAATTAATATAATACAGTCAGCAACACAGTTTCAAAGAAAACATGGTTGCTGGCTGTATTGCAATCTTAACCTCTATATTTTAAGAAATCATTTCAAATATGACACACCGCTAATAAGTAGTGTATCAACTATAAAAGATTTAGAAGTGTCATTTTAAGTCTTTTTACCCTTATCTTTGCTATCTAATACCTTTAAATATATAGAAATATGAACGATACTTTTGTTTTTATCATTATTGACTGCTTGTTACTAATTATGTCAATACTATTTTTTTCTAAATATAATAATGGAAAAGGAGGTTCTTTGGGTTCTTTCAGAAAACGAGTATTATACTTTTTTTCAGTCTTATTATTCATAGGATTTGTCATCTGTGTAAACAAAACATTCTATTGTTACCAAGAGAAAAATCCAATCTATAAAGAATTACTAAATGCTTATGAAGAATTAGATTTAGCATTAAATACAGTTCCTCAATCCTCTATTATAATACAAGAAAAAAAGGATAATATTAAAAATATTTTGTTAGAGATGAATAATAACGATAAATATCACGAAGCTGAAATATATCTCAATCTTTTTAATGGACTAACATCTACCTTTATAGCTTTTATCATAGCCTTTACTTTTAAAAATAAAATTTTAGGCTAATAGTTATAGAGCCAGCAATAATGTTAAAAATCGTATTATTGCTGGTTCCTAATCATTAAGCCAATAAATATAGAAAATAAGATAGCTTTACATATAGTTTTCAAGATTTCATTTCTGATAGAACCTTTCCAACAAATCCATGATGTCACTTTCCCG
>CAQBGY010000877.1 GCA_948759685.1 uncultured Eubacterium sp. | reverse complement strand
AATATTAGCTAATAGACTATAAACTATGAAAGGGGAACAACAGAATGGAACTGAACTATTTTAGGGACAGGCTTTTTGATTTACTGAACGACAGTGATGGGATGGGGATTGCCGACCTGAACGCAGACGAGCGGAACAGCCTGCTCACTGTCAGGACAGAGGAAGGGAAGGTATTTGAAATCGTGTGCCGACAGGCAGCGGGGAAGGAGGATGGATGGATGACCGTAAACTGACCGTTTATAACGGACGTGGGGCTTTCAAGAAATCGCCGCCGCAGATTATTTTACAGGGGAACTGGCTGGAAAAGGCTGGCTTTTCTGCCGGGGATAAAATCACCGTGAAGTGCCAACAGGGGCAGCTTACCATCACAAAAGACGAAACAAGGGCAGATTCAGGAAAATAATGTTTATCATAGTAAAATGAATTTTTTGTAAAATCTATTTCTTCTGGGAAATGATTGCGGTATAATGGAATCATCGACAAATCGGAATTTGCGGAGGTTAAGATATGCGGGTGATTGTCATGAGGCATGGCAAAGTGGATTTTCAATGGAAAAAATGGAGTACATCGGAACAGTTTAATAAGGACTGTCAAATGTATGATGAAGCACCGATTTATCTTTTGCTGTCAAATGATATCCGAATAAATTATCAAGATATTTATATCAGTACTTTACAAAGAAGCAGGGATACAGCAAAGCAGTTATTTGGTGAAAGAGATTTTATTTCTACAAAATTGCTTGATGAAGTACCGCTATGTGCAAGCGTTATTTCAGATAAGAAGCTGCCGCTTATATTTTGGAATATTTCCGCACGTTTACAATGGTTTTTTAATATTCACTCACAAAAGGAATGTAGGAAAGAAACTGTTTATCGTGCCGAACAATTTATAAATATGATAGCCGAAAAGGAAAAAGATTGTACCATTGTCACGCATGGTTTTTTTATGTACACGCTCCTTAGCCAACTGAAGCAACAAGCGTTTAAGATTAGTCACACCAAATTAAGCTATTCAAATGGTGAATATGTTATTGCAGAACGGTAAATTCAAATTTGTAGAACTGAAAAAGTCGAAGCTTAGGAGGGAATATATATGCATATTTGGAAAATAGTATTTTCGATTTTGACAGTTGCTTTTGGCTCTATTGGATTGATGAAATTGCTACCTTACGATATAACGTTGCCTATTATGTTTGTGTTTATGGGATTAGTTATGTTATCAAATGCGAAAGAATGTTATGATAAGGGTTCTAAAAGGGATGCTGTCATTTTTGGCGGAGTAGCAATTTTTGTTTATGCAGTCACAGCAGTTAATCTGATTAGCAGACTGCTGTAATCTTCTGTCAGTGCGCTTGAAAATTGAATCAGAAATACCACAATGCCGCTGCATGGATAAAAGCCCAAGCAACGGCATTTCCTTATCTCCGCTTCATCCTACTCAATGGAGAATCCCTATATGCCGGAGTTTTCTTCATAACATTCTTCAGAACCGTGCGCTCCTGCTCCGACAGCTTGTCATACCGTATTTGTAGCTGCGTACACATAAGGGCGGTGAACACATCCAGGTAGGAACCCGGCACAGCCAGTGCCTTCTTTGCGTCCTTGATTAGATTCATGGCATTGGAGCCGTCCGGCGCACTGTCCGTATCGTCCTTGTGCGCTTCCCTTATGGCATGGAGGATAGCGTCCCAAGTCCGGTGCGTGACCTGACAGAAATAATCTTCTTCCTGTATCTGCATGGCTTCCAACGCCTTTAAAGCAGTATCTTCCTCTACCGGCTGATATTGGGAAAGAACTTGCCCCCGCAGGACTTCCAGAAGGCTGTTAAAGTCATTAAAGTGGGAGGTTGCGATACCATCCACATAAATTTCTGTGTCTGTCATCAGGGTAACAAAGTCCTCATGCGTGGCAATCTCACACAGGAGCCGGTTGTTGATACGTCCGCTTTTTAACAGTTCCACCATATCATCACTCAAATGCAGTTCTGTAAGCCCCGTGTCCGGATGGTTCCTGTTCTCTGTCAGGCAGAGAAGGTAATCCGTTGACACTCCGTAAAACTTTGCCAGCTCCACAAGATTTTTGTGGCTGATTTCCTTTAGTTCGTCATTTTCATAGCTTCCCAAGGCTGATTTGGAAATCTTTGTAGCCGCCGCCAGTTCCTCTAATTTTAAATGCCGTTCCGTCCTTAAATCCTTTAACCGCTCCTGAATCGTTATCCCCCCTGCTTCATGGCGTCCTGCTCCTTCCCTGCGGCCAGCCTGCCGCAACAAGACCATTATACCACACCCATTCCGCAATCGTGGAATTTTTTGGATTTTGGGCTTTATTCCTGATTCGTGGACATACGGCGCAGGGTACAAAAATGTCCTATGATATAGGCAGTTCATCGATGGATTATTCCAATC
>CAQBGY010000876.1 GCA_948759685.1 uncultured Eubacterium sp. | reverse complement strand
GATCTTAGAAGCTCCGCTTGCTGTTTCGATCGTTGCATAACTGGTTCCATCTCTTCCCGTCTTAAAGGTGGCGCTTGCTCCGGATGTGCTTACTAAATCCATCGGATGACCGCTCCACGTAAACATTCCTGCCGGGAATGGAGAGGCAGTAAAGGTCACATTCGTGTTATTATTTACAAAACTACTGTTGGAGGTAACAGACACTTTTTGCAGGTAATTATTGGAATAAATATGTTGTCCGATGCGAGCAATGGAAGCATTTGAGAAATAAGGGGGATTTTTTTTAGTACCTTGGCACATAACAGAAGCTGTAGTAGTTCCCCCGTATTGACAATCTTCATGTTTCCCATTGCACAAATGACCTAATTCATGTGCTGTTGTTAAAAACATTCCGATTCGATTAAAAGTAATCATATAACTTGTTGATTTATTAGCCATACCACCGATAGCACAGGCTATTCCTGCTGGACTTGAACCATTTTCATAAGTATATGATTTACCAGAAAATAACATTGCAACATTTCTATCTATATTAGATGTATTTGAATTCCAATAATTTTTCATTTGTGTAACTAAAACCTCTCCACCATCTGAAATGTTGGCAGTATAGGGATAGCCAGACACATTTGCACTTTGGTAATAATGTACATTCGTTACTTGAAATGTTATATTGAACGTATGTGCATAGAGCCCTTCTATTTCATTAATTGCAGATAATATTTGTGCATTTGTACTATTCCCGTAAATATTGAAAAAATCGACATCTGCATCAGCGGCAATCTTCATTATTCGTATTACAGATTCAAAATTATATAAATCTGTTGCCAATGGCAATAGTTCATTCTCAACCAAATCCGGCTCAGGAGTTCCACACAACCAATGTTCTCCTGAGTCAGAGGAGATGACATCATTTCCATAATAGGCAATCGTATTTCCATTATTTTCTACTAATGATGATAGATAAAGAAAATCATCACCAACATTGATATATCCATTTAAATACCGTTCGTCAATAATTGAAAAACGAACATATTTGGAACTATCAGACTTTAGATGTCCAGCATACAATTTGATATTAGGATAGTCTTGATGTCTAATTCCTTTTTCATCTGTATAAAATGCAGGTGTATTTTGCAATATGGTATTTTCTGTTAATTCAATATCATAATCTTGATTAAATAGAGTCATTTTTACTTCCACAAGATTGTCATCAGATTTAGGTGCATTGAGTAAACTCTTCGCATTGATTCTATAAATTTTCTTATTTGTTGTTTTTCCAATCGCGCACCATAGATTTCTCCTATATCAACTCTTGTTTGTGCAAAAGCAAAAGTGCTAATGCATAATAAAACTATACACAAATTGAATGTTTTCATGATGTTTGTTTTTTAATTGATTAATACGTCTTTCTTTATCTGTATATTTTTAAGAATAAGAGGTATCCCAAAATAGTCCAGGGTGCTGTTGTCCCTTGCTTCACCGGAGAAAATGATTTTTGTTCCTTCCTGTAAGTGATTTCTATTGATATTAATAGGAAGATAACGTCCGCTTCTTTTTCCTGTTGGAGGATTGATGATTTCAATCTCAATGGCTTCGTACCAGCCATTGTCTACATTGGTTTTGACAACCACGCCCTCTTGATTTTTGTAAGTTTCCCAGTGAACCCACGGATCTTTAAAATATTGATTCCATTCATCATTCCACTCCGACAACTTGAGTGTTTCATATCCATCAAATGATTCGAATTCTTCATTTGAATCGCAGCCTCCTGCCATAAACAGGAACATGCACATCAGCATAGGCAATAGCCAACGCTTCATTTCACTTTTCTTTTTTGCATTCATACTCTACTTGTTTTTGATTGTTGGTATTTCGGATAGATGTTCTGGCAGGCGGTTGCTCCTTTCTTAAAGCCTGCATTTAAAGGTTGTTACTAATTGCAAATGTATGGAATAATTATTGTGAACCAATATTTTTTTTGAAAGTTTTTTCAATTTTATTTCAAAGCAACCCTGCCGGCTCCTCATTGCCCAGGGGGGCTTATCCTCATTATTAAACAGCAAATAACAGCTTCTTGCCAAGAGTTGACGATGGGTATCTCCGTTCGGAACCACCTCTTTTCTCTCATGAAAATTTCGCAAACCAACTATTATACTATCATATCCGGTTGTTAGCTTCTGTTTCACAGTATGTTAAAGCATAATGGTTGCTGTTTTTTACTATCATTCTACTATCATGCATCTATCATGCTTTTTATATGACTATTTATTTATGTGGCTGATAATATGCTGTTTATGTTTATATGTGCAAAAATAACCATCGGCGAAAAAGATGCAAAAACGGGGCATAAAAGTACCTCTAACACGGCGGATAAACATCCCCGCATCCCCGGAAAAGTTTCGCACAGACC
>CAQBGY010000875.1 GCA_948759685.1 uncultured Eubacterium sp. | reverse complement strand
TAAGACCCTGTTGTCCCTGCTGAACAAGCAAACTTCAGGGTTATTGTTTTTTTATGCACTTATGGCAACGGCAGAACAGCTCCGTTGTTTATGGGCTAAATCCAATTTGCTATCCTTTTTCTCCACCAATATATTCAAAGAGGATAGGGAAGAATAATTCTTTCTTGGCGTAAATGCCAAAGTGAAGGAGCCAATCAGCCTTTCTTAGACTTTATGGCAGGGCAGTTGAAGAAATCCTTTCTTTGGAAATTGAAAGGTTCAGTTCTTCTCAGAAGAGAGGGCTCAGTTTTATGTTTTAGAGGCGTGAGAACTTAACTCTCGGCAACAGACGTTGAAAGCCAATGACTTATAAAAAATGCCCAATCTTACACCCAAGAATGTAAAGTTGGGTGTTTGTTTATTGAGAGGCAAAAAAAATAGGATACTATATTTGACTATAATATCCTATATTCATTCAATAAATATTTATCGTGGCTAATATTATTCTCCACTTATAAACATGTTCTGATAGTTTATCACAAGCCGCTTGAATGACAGTACGAAGTCTGCACCTAAAGAACCGGAAAACAACTGGCTGCTGGATTCCGTATCTTTTATGACTTCCGTGTCATGCAATGTTACAGTGGAACCAGCCACTTCGAAATGGAATTCGGGCAATACCACAACTTTTGTCTGTGATATTCCGCCAAAACCTCCACGGGAAGTAATCTTTTCTGCGAGTCCGTCTATGGCATCGGGGAATGTTTTTGTGAACTTGTTTCCCAAATCAGATTTTACATTTCCGGTATCAAAAATCAAATCGAAAGGTTGTCCATTATAACTGATTCTCACTTGGGGAGTGTTTGACGACAGATACATATTCGATTCTCCGTCTGACGGTTTGTGCGGAAAGACAAACTGTCCGGCTTCATTGTCTATGATTATTTCTTTTGCATCTCTGATAAAATGGTAGCCAAGTACTCCGTCAAATGCAAATACCGAGTCCACTTCATTGTCAGGAGGTGCGACCATAAAAACAGGGTTATGATATACCAGTTCTCCTATTTTTATAGAATCTGCCGTAGCAAGCTTTACAAAACCAATCTCCATTCCTGATACGGGAATCGAATCTGCTACAATCTTCAAATTTGTTTCTTTCGCATACTTTTCTGAAACGAAATTACCAAACGAACAACCCGTATCAAAAATATAGTTCTTCGTTATTCCGTTTACTTCCACTGGTATATAAATATGTTTCCCTCTTCCTACTGTTTCCGCACTCATCGGTACCGTAACATCTCGATTGGGGCGTTCAAGATAAGGCTTTTGTAGATTGGCAAGTGCTTTGCCTACTTTTTCTATAAAAACAAAACTATAAAGAGCTTCAAACGGTGCAGATTGTTTAAGTGCGTTAATCAAATCTTCTCCAATTTTTCCGGCTTGTTCGTACATACCCAAATTCAAAAGATTCATACCTTGTAAAGCTGCCATTCCTATTGAGGTTTCAGCTCCCATTTCATTTTGATGATGTAATAATAGGCTATCAAGGGCAATAGCAGCATTTTCCAATTTGTTGAATCCGATACCCAACTGCGCATCCGCTACGAAATTAAGCATTTTTACGCTTACTGAGTCTTTCAAATTCGGGTATTCTTTTCTTAATTGGAATAAATCGCCGCTGTTCAGGATTTCTCCCATTTTTACATCTGCTTGTGTTTGTGAATAAACAGAATTATACCCGAACAAGAAGGTAATGAGAATGACTGTAAGTCTATTTATAATTTTCATACTAATTGTATAACAATAGATTAAACATAAAGCAAATATAGTATATAAAACACGAAAAAGGAGCTATCAAAGAGATATTTGATTACTCCTCTTTACGTAGTTTGATTAATTTAACAATTACAATTTAAATCCCCTGCTTTTTCTTGGTTCTTCCACCGTTTGTTGCAAACCTTGCCTTAGTTTCTCCCATTGCTCCTTGAACCATTCACCTATTGGCTGTCGGTTTATGCGGACGCGCGGTGCTGCCGGAAGTTATTATGTAATCACCAAGCTTACAGAAGCGGAGATGACATTGCCCCGTCAAGGAGACGGCTGGCAGAACACCTGGGTATTTAAAGCTAAATAGAATAATTATAGAGTGTTTGGATGGGGCTGAGTTCAAAATATATTTTGAGGTACTCAGCCTCATTTGATTTTTAAGTAAAAGACCACGGTGAATAGTACGCGGTTTGATAGGAATTGTTGGCAAAAAACTTGTGAATGCGCTTATGTATTTGAATTGCCATTTGATAAAATAATTGGTGAGAATCTGGGCCCTGATTCTATAAGCTTATAAACAAGCTAATTGCAAAGACTGTTAATGGATTGACGGCTTTGTTATGTATAGGGAATAATTATGTAAAGTTTACATTAATCTTACATATTG
>CAQBGY010000874.1 GCA_948759685.1 uncultured Eubacterium sp. | reverse complement strand
GGAGCAGCGCCAACTCTTCCCGAATGGCTGGGTCATCCTCGATTATCATAATTTTGGGCATACCATCCCTCCTGCTATTTTACTTACATTGTAGCACAGGGAAGGCAGATTATCAATTACGGCCAGGAACAAAGCCATTCCCATTTTTGAAAACTTCCTTGGAAAATGGCCAAATATGTAGGGAACAGCACCTTACGGACACTGTTCCCTACTAAAATCAAACCGCTCCCACTGTGACTGACGCTTCAAATCCTCGGTCACGCTCTCATTCTCCGCCATCTGGTGAACGAGACACCAACAGCGACTCTGTGCCTGCTCGTTGAGGTCAGCAAGATAGGTGTGCAGCTTGCCCGTCAGAAGCAAGTGATTGAGCAAAAGCGGGGTTGTTTCTTCCATATATACTCTGTGTATCCGTCATTCATGGCGATGTAGCGCACACCGTTTCTTGGAAAGAAGTCCCCGATATTTTACAGTGCGGGCCTGGCAAGTGTGCGTCCTCCTTTCTCCCGGATTCCTGGCATAGAAAAAGCAGGATAACCTATTTAGGTTTCCTGCTCTTTGCCGCCATTGATGGATGGCTGATATTTAGTTGTCCTTTTCTTTATTCTTTCCCATAAAAGGCTTCAATCGCCTGTGCGAAAAAATCCGAAGCCCCATCTCCGTACTTTTCATCTATCATCGGCTTGATTTTTTCATTGCGGTAATATTGCGCCTGCGCCAGCATGAATCCCTTTTCCTCTTTTATCTGTGAAAATTGTTTCATAACAAAGCCGTATTCCCTGACTATCTCTTTTACTTCAAAAGAATCCACGGCACAATCACGTTTAGCGATTAGTTTTTGCAGAATTGATTCAATCCGTTTGTTATAGCTTTCTGCAACTTCTTTGCTGACAGGGTTCTGGGCGGCAGATAAAAATTTGTCTTTCCCGCCATACCATTCAACTACCTTTGCATATCCTTTCTGCATTTTTTCAGAAGATACGGCTTCCATGTAATGCTTTTTCCATTGTTCAATGCTCCCAAATTCTTTTATTGCGATGTTTCTCATGTTTTCCGGCATATGCTCCACCATAGTCTGGAACATTTCCTCAATCTCTGTTTTACTGAAAACTGCAAAATCCATTTTGTTTTCTCCTTTCAGGATGTCGTCAATGCTGGCGATCAGGCGCTCCATACGCTCCTTTTTTGCTGTCAGCATTTTCCTCTGCATTTGTAAAATCTGGTTTCTGTCAAGAGCCGGGTTCGCCATAATCGCTTTGATTTCCTTCAAGGGAATATCAAACTCACGGAAGAACAACACCTGTTGTAATGTTTCCAGTGCTTTATCGTCATAAAGCCGGTATCCCGCTTCACTTTTGCCAGTCGGCTTTAACAACCCGATTTCATCATAATAGTGGAGCGTGCGCACGCTGATACCTGTTAAGTTTGATACTTCTTTTACTGTCCTCATAGCTGTCGGCCTCCTGTTCTTGATATATCCACTCTAACCCATGACGTTCCGTGAGGGTCAATAGGTAATTTCAAATATTTTTGAATATACCACATTTCAAGAATGGCGAAAAGAATTTCGGCCAGACTTTCAAACTTGTCAGACTTAAAATAGCCGGCAGAGCAAAAAATAAGAAAACCGCTGTTGCATGGTATATGTTTCCATGAAGCAGCGGTTTTGTGCCGGCAGTATTTAGTTGAGAGCGTGGCTCGATAAACCGGAATCTATGCTTATATTTTTTTCTTTTGTATAAATATAAAAAATGCAATCAAAATCACATTGACAATTAAAACAATAATGCTTCCTTCAATTTTGCAAATTCCGCCGGACAAAATATCGCTTCCAGTAAAAGTCGTAACAAACAGATTTGGATAGTCATCGGCAAGTGACACACCGCCTAAAACTAATGCACCAATTCCGTTCCATAAAAAGTGCATAATAATCGGTGCTATAATAGAGCCGCTATATTCAAGGACTACTGTCATAAGCAAACTCATGGTAAGCACATTTAAAACGGGAATAATACCCGCTTCAAATGCCCCTCCATGCAATGCTGTAAAAAGTATTGTTGTCACAATCGCAGCAACAATTATATTGTGCTTTTGCTTAAGCATTTGATACAAATAACCACGAACAAGAAGTTCCTGCATAATGGTATTAAGAAATACTGCCAGCACCCAAACAGGAAATAGGTTAATTAAGTTAGTTCCGTCAACATGGATAATTTTTGCTGCATACATTACCAAAACAGGGATAGCTAACCATACAATCCCTGCGATTACTCCCAATACCATTCCCTTTACTGGATTATCGAATAAATGTAACTTTACATTTTTCTTTTCAGCAAGCCAAAAGATGAGAGTAAAAGCTGCTACTGCCAATAGAGGTGTAATTTCTGCCCATAATCTCCATATAGCTTGTTCCTTTG
>CAQBGY010000873.1 GCA_948759685.1 uncultured Eubacterium sp. | reverse complement strand
AGTGCTCTATGAGACGGTGCGGGAGTATATCGGTGAGTTAGGGAGCGCCAGAGCAGACGGAAAACCGGATAAAACCGTCTTCGATTTATACAGCGGTACAGGCACCATTGCGCAAATGACGGCTTCCGCAGCGGAGAAAGTAGTGGGTGTTGAGATTGTAGAAGAAGCGGTGGAGGCTGCCGAACGAAATGCTCTGGAGAACGGGATTACCAATTGCCGGTTTATAGCAGGAGATGTACTGAAAGTGTTGGACGAATTGGAGGAGAAACCGGATCTGATTATTTTAGACCCGCCCCGGGACGGTATCCATCCGAAAGCATTGCCAAAGATTATTTCTTATGGTGTGGATCGGATTATTTACATATCCTGTAAACCCACCAGCCTTGCCAGAGATTTGGAAATATTCCTGCAAAACGGATATGAGGCAGAGCGTGCGGTTGCAGTGGATCAGTTTCCTTGGACGGCGAATGTTGAGACGGTGTGTTTATTGTCCAAACTTAACGCAAAGCAACATATCGAGATAAACTTGGATATGGACGAGCTGGATCTGACCGATGCGGAGAAGAAAGCTACCTACCAAGAAATCAAAGATTATGTGATGGAGCATAGCGGCTTGAAAGTCAGCAGCTTGTATATCGCACAGGTAAAACAGAAGTGCGGTATCATCGAACGTGAGAACTACAACAAGCCGAAGTCTGAGGATGCTAAACAGCCCCAATGCCCGCCGGATAAAGAAAAAGTAATCAAGGAGGCATTGAAGCACTTCGGCATGATTTAAGGAGGGCGAAGATGGTGCGCTTTAACAATTTTCAAAAATATATTGACGAGCATATGACGGAACAAATTACAGTCGGAAAGAGCGGGGCAAGTGTATATGGGCTGGATCATATACACATAGCAAAGCATATCCGGCGTAATTTGATGCAGTCTGGTGCTGATTGGGATTCATATCGGCGAGAGTCGCAGTTTTATTCTTCTTACACATCTGAAAAATTCCCTTTCCTGCCGAGGGTATATCATTGCCACCAGACGGATGAGGAAATTCAACTCATCATGGAGAAATACTGTCTGGTTGACAGATACAATCTGGATGATGTCGTGCTGGAAAAAGTTTTTGATGTGTTGGCTCAGATTCATAATATGCCGATTCCAGAGTTCATACCTAAAATGGATACCGGCGCATTATGGCTTGAAAAGGATGAAATCAATCAATATTTGAGTGGTTGGTGTGATGTAATCAGAGAGCATGGTGATGTTTTTCCAGAGAGTGATCTCATCAAAATAGGAGAGAACATAAATACGATCAATAAACAAGCATATACCCCAAAGAAAATGTGCTGCCATGGTGATTTTCATTTCGATAATTTATTGGTAGATGACGAAGGAAAAATAATTGTTTGTGATTGGCAAAACGTTAATAGTGGTCATGTGTCAGGCGATATATCTTTTTTTCTAAGCAGATTATCTGCCGATGGATTAGAAATCAGCAAGGAAAAAGCTATTCAAATGTATTGTCGATTCTCGACTGCCGGTATTACACATGATGAAATCTCAATGCAGATGAGTTTGGCTAATCTTAATACTTCGTTTATACACTGGCACAACTATCTTCGAGGATGTTCGATAGAGAGGGTACGGGGGATTTGGGATAAAATGATCGAGGATGCAGAGTATCTTTACAGTGTGTGTATCCGCTGATTACATCGTTTTGAAAGCACAATATGATGGTATATATTGGTTATGTAAAAGCATTTGCCAAATGATGAGAGTGTGATAGGTATGGAGAAACTAAGGAAATTTGACGTAAAGCAACTGAATATTGTAAATATTACTCCGGAACTTCTCAAGAACTTTGCTCACTGTCAAAAGATTACGAAAAAATGGGTAAAACGGGACGATGTATGGGAGCTTACAGATGTATCGCTCCTGCGTGAGTGGGGGGAAGAAAAGCGAATTTGGATTACCGAGTATATGTGCCAACAAATAGATCGTGGCGGCATTACAGTTGGAGTCTTTTGCGGTGAGCTTTTGATAGGATTTTGCTGTGTGGACGGTACTGTATCCGGCAATTTTGCGAAGTATGCAAATTTGACGATGCTTTTCGTTGATGATAATTGGAAACGGAACGGAATTGGAAAACTGCTTCTGCAGGAAGCTCGTGAACACGCAATAAAACTCGGTGCAGAAAAGATTTTTGTTTCCGCTATACCATCAGCAGAGACGATTGCCTTTTATCTTAAAATGGGTTGTGTCGATGCTGATGAAATAGTAGAAGCTTTTGTGGACTCAGAGGATGACCGCTATTTAGAACTTATGGTTAATCCGGAAAAAGTGTCTTGTTAACGCTGTCATGAAGTGAGGAGGAAAGGTTGAATAAAAATGCGTATTCAACTATTGATTTGAGTGCGCGCTGCGGCG
>CAQBGY010000872.1 GCA_948759685.1 uncultured Eubacterium sp. | reverse complement strand
GTATCTGTACAGTGGTCATTTTAGGACCAAATGTAATGTTGATAAATGTGGTAATACCCATGACAATCCCAATCGCGCATAATACACTGATAACTAAAAAAGCCCCGTTCCGTTCCTCTCCGCCTAAATAGAACAGCGGAAAGAAAATTGCCCCAGCAAATAGGCTAATACTAATTCCTGTGAAAAACACCATAAAGGCATCAATGCTTCGATCAAAGGGACAACCATGTAAGAGCCAGGAAAGTCCCAGTCCAATCCCGGCAAAAATCATCCCAACAATCAGCCATATAAGCTGGTTGATAAAATAGCTCTTTACAATATCGGCCCTTTTCACCGGAGCGGTCAGTTTGTACTTTCCCCACTTTGAAACGTAGTCTTTGCCCATGCTGGCAATTGCGTTAATTGAAAAGCCAATGATCCCTAACAGCATATAGAAAAGCAATAGCTGCTGACTGACAACGACTGTGACAAAAGCGCCCAGCAACAGCATGAAAATAGAAAATGTTTTTGCGCTGGAACGCACCGCATAAAAGTTGTTTTTAAGAAGTCCTTTCATACCCGCTCCCCCTTTACCAGCAACAGCATGATTTCATCAACCGAAACATGATCTATAACGGAGCCGCGATATTTGCGCTCAGCCTCTTTCCCATTTGCCACTAACACATCAGTTTGAAAATCTCGCTTGCGGTAGGCAATCACATCGCTGGGGTCTAATTCGAGAAATTGACTTTCTTTGCAGCGCATAACAGCAAAGTTATATACAAGGTCATTTTTGGTTGCAGTCATAATCAGTTTCCCATTGTGGATAAAAGTGATATAGTCCGCAACCTTTTCTAAATCTGTTGTGATGTGGGAAGATAAAAGAATGGAATGAGTTTCTTCCTGCACAAAGTCGAGAAATACATCCAACATATCATCCCGCATGATTGGGTCTAACCCGCTGGTCGCCTCGTCCAAAATTAGAAGCTGGGGATGATGCGACAGGGCGGCGGCAACCGCTAACTTCATTGTCATACCCCTGGAATAGTGCTTGATTTTCTGTTTTGGCAACAATCGAAAATCCTCTAAATATTGGTGGAACAAAGCGTTGTCCCATTTTTTGTATAGTCCCTGCATGACGTGGGCTAACTGCTCCGCAGTCCAATAGGCGGGGAAATTATCGCCGTCATATACCACGCCAATATTCTCCCGCAACTCCGTATCAGCATCGGACAACTCTTTTCCAAACAGCTTGATTGTCCCACTATCTTTCGAGATAGTGTTCAAAATGCAGCCGATAGTCGTTGTCTTTCCGGCCCCATTTTCTCCAACAAATCCCATGATAGACCCATACGGAATTGAAAAAGACACCTTATCCAAAACGAACTTCGTCTTGGGAAAGGATTTGCAAATTTGTTGTACTTCTAAAATATTTTCCATGCTATTCGTCCTCCTGGTAAAACAAAGCCAACAACTCTGTCAATTTTGCGAGCGGAATATTGCTGACCCGGCCAATTTCGGCGGCAATTTGCAGATGCTCCTCCGCAAGACGTTGTTGTTCCTCTTGATAAAATTCCTTGTTTTGCGCAGATACAAAACTCCCTCTGCCAACAGTAGTTTCGATAAAGCCGTCCCTCTGCAAATCCTCATAAGCCTTTTGAACAGTAATAACGCTGACATGGATTGATTTTGCTAATGCGCGCATGGAGGGAATAGCCTCCCCAGTTTGCAGTTCACCGCTCATTATCATAGCTTTGATTTGCGAGGTAATTTGTTCATATATCGGTTTGTTGGCGTTGTTGCTAATGATGATTTCCACTGTCCACCCCCCTCATTACCTAAATTTTTCAAGTGTACTTAATGTACCAGTACATTATAATCTATATTGGGAGCGCTGTCAATACAAAAATCGGGGACACAGTAGCCCCCGACTTTTGTGTAAATTAATTCGATTTTCATTGTGCTACCCTTTCTCACTTATGGGTCATCATCTGATACCAGCGTGATCACATCAGCAATATCGCAATTCAGCGTTTCACAAATCTTGATAAGGGTCTGCATGGAGATATGCTCCCCCTTGCCCATGTTGGCGATATGGTTCGTTGTCAAATGCGCCTGGAGCCGTAAATCTTTCTTGCTCATGTTCTTGTCAATCAGTGTTTTCCAGAGCGGTTTATAGCTGATTTTCATAGCCTGTTCCACCTTTCCGGGCTGGGGCCAGCAGGAACAGCCCCAGCCCTATGGCCTTTCGACCATTATACCGCCTCCGTTGAGAAAACACAATGCGGTCTTGCAATTCTTCCCCAAAAACTGCGGCATACACAACGCATTTGTTCTCAATTTTCTTTACATCAATTTAGGTGTCAAGTGTTTCATGCCCTGGCTTTTCGCGCCGGGGTTGTCGTTGCCGTAGCCTTCCAGCAGGTTAATGACGCCCCACA
>CAQBGY010000871.1:1265-2423 GCA_948759685.1 uncultured Eubacterium sp. | reverse complement strand
TTTTGGGCTTTCCCGGAGGCGATTTGCCGGCGATTCTACAAGCCGCGGCGCAGATCACGCTGAACTGCCTGTTCCTCTATATCGCAGTCCTGCCGGTCATTGCCATGGCCGCCCGTATCCCAAGCGGGCACCTGATTGGAGCGGTCGTCGCCTTTGTCTATGGCTACGGTGGAATGTTCGCGGCAGGAAATATGACCTTGGCGAATTTGTATCCCGTGACCGCAAGTATGGGGCTGGTAGGATACCGCAGCTATGATAAGGGCGTACATTGGAACCCGCTGATTTGTATATTCAGTTTGCTGGCCGCTCTGCTGGTTTCCGCCGCTTTTGTGGCGACTACGAAAAAAGGCGCAGCCGTAAAGAAGGCAAAAAAGCCCAAACGGGTCATCACGAAAAAAGGTTGGTAAGGAGTGTCAAATAAGTATGAAGAAAAAGTGAAAATCGTAATGGGCGCCGCTTTTGTATGATAGAACATATTATTTGTAGCCTGTCTATTGTTATTGTTCGTAAGTCCGTATATAATGTGATTTAAGAAAGGGCGCAGATCATATGACAGAGTACATTACAGCTTCCGAAGCAGCAAAAAATTGGGGTATTTCAGAAAGACGGGTACAGAAGCTGTGCGAAGAAAACCGTATCCCCGGTGTTTCTAAATTTAGTTATATGTGGCTAATACCAAAGGACGCAAAAAAGCCTGTTGACGGCAGGAGAAAAGGCGGTGCAATCAATGGATCGTAAGATATTGTTAGTAGATGATGAAAAAGACATTGCTGATTTAATAGAAGAAGTATTGCGTCAAGATAGTTTTGAAAATATTAAGAAAGTGTACACAGGTATGGACGCTGTACAGGTATGCCGGGAATATCAGCCGGACGTGGTTGTTTTGGATATTATGCTGCCGTACCACCTTTCACATATATGCAATATTCCTTTTGTCGGTGTTAGGACTACATTATCTTTGCGGACGGAAGCCCCACGGTAAAACAGACAGGCATAGAACGATTGCAGGATAACCATGTCGGGCTGCAAATTTTGGACACCGCCGGAAATGAAGTATATGCGTGCCAAAAGCCCGGCAATGCACAGGACAGGTCTGATTAAGCCCTAAAAGGTCAGCATTCGAGTAAGTTTTGGGGTGGGAGGACGGTTATAGCGAAA
>CAQBGY010000871.1:0-1255 GCA_948759685.1 uncultured Eubacterium sp. | reverse complement strand
CCGGACGTGGTTGTTTTGGATATTATGCTGCCGGACATTGACGGTATTGAGGTTTGCAAGCAAATACGGGAGTTCTCGTTTTGCTCTATCCTGTTTCTTTCCTCAAAGAATGATGATATTGACAAAATACTTGGACTGTCCTGCGGCGGTGACGATTATATCACAAAACCCTTTAGCCCGCGGGAGATTGTCTATCGTATCAAAGCGCAGCTCCGCCGCCAGCAATACCAGTCTGTCATGCGGACAGACGTAAAAGGGCTGCTGACTGTCGGAGGACTTGCGCTTGATAGAGAAAGCAGCCGGATTTATAAAAATGAAAAGGAAATTGATTTGACAGGAAGGGAATTTCTGTTATTGTCTTATCTCATGGAAAATGCAGATAAGATTATCAGTAAGGAACGGCTATATGAACAGGTGTGGGGGGAATACAGCAGCATTTGTGATAATACAATCATGGTACATATTCGCCATATTCGGGAAAAGATTGAAGATACCCCGTCAACCCCGAAACAACTGATTACGATAAAAGGCTTGGGCTATAAGTTAAAGAAAAGGACTGATTAAATGAAGCAATCCGGCTATCGTACCACCTTTCACATATATTCCATATTCTTCTTGTCGCTGTTAGGGACGCTCCTTGTGTTGTGCTGCCTTTTTGCCATGCTCATTACCGCGCCAAACCCGAACGGCAAAAATGTTCGCAGCGATTGGGCTAAAAATTTTACTTTAGATTTTTCGGACTACATTATCTTTGTAGACGGAAGCCCCACGGTAAAACAGACAGGCATAGAACGATTGCAGGATAACCATATCGGACTGCAAATTTTGGACACCGCCGGAAATGAAGTATATGCGTGCCAAACGCCTGGCAATGCACAGGACGCTTACTCTAACGCTGACCTTTTACAGCTTAATCAGACCGGACACCTTGATACGGAGGATATGACTTCCTTTGTAGGTATTGTAACAGAGTGCGGAAAAGAATATGCCTATATACTCCATTTCCCTGTGAACATTCAAAAAGTAACCATGTACTTAAACGGGAAACGGTTTACAGGCGGGAAAAAAATTGTTTTCTCAACGATTGGCATTTTATTAGCAGTAATCATTTCTTTAGGGTTGGTTTATGGTTTTCTTATGACAAAAACCATACGCAAATTGGCAACGTCCATACAGGATATTTCTGGACGCTGTTATCTTCCTGTTAAGGCAAAAGGCGCATTTAGGGATCTATACAATAGTCTGAATGAATTGG
>CAQBGY010000870.1:1979-2427 GCA_948759685.1 uncultured Eubacterium sp. | reverse complement strand
ACACTCTTTCCCTACACGACGCTCTTCCGATCTTGATTTCATAGCCGCCCTCCGCCCTCGGTCTGACAATTCCGGGGACAAGCACACCATATTTCCCGATACTCTCCGTGGTTTCTTCCATTTTTTCATCGTTAAGGACACGAAACGGGTGCCCTTTGAATGTATACAGGTCTTCCAATTTCGCATGGATAATCTGCTCCCCTGATGTGTTATCTGCGCCGCCGAACAAGTCCTCAAAACTGTTAATTTTGACTTTGGCTGCGCTCCCCGCCTTACTGCCCATTATCAAGCACCTCCTTTGTCAAGGATTGGTATGCTCCCGCAACCTTGCCCTTCGGATCATGCCTGTAGATGCTGACGCCCTCTGCGGATATCTCCGCCGCCCTGACTGACATCGGTATGCTGTTCTCAAATATCCGCACCCTGCTTCCGTATGCTTCGATAAGCA
>CAQBGY010000870.1:0-1969 GCA_948759685.1 uncultured Eubacterium sp. | reverse complement strand
GTACGGCTGTCTACCATTGTCAATAAAATGCCCTCAATCGCCAGTTTGGGATTGATCTGCCACTTTACCTTGCCTATGGTTTTGATAAGCTGCTCCAGCCCCTTTACGGGCAGATATGCGGCTTGTACGGGTATCAGGATACTGTCGGCACAGGCAAACACATTTATAGTAATCATACCGAGTGAGGGCATACAGTCGATTAAGATATAATCGTATTCTGCCCGTACCCTCTCTATGTAGGAGCGCAGTACAAGCTCCCTGCTCATGACATTCACAAACGATACTTCCAGACCGGACAATTCAATGTTCCCCGGCATAAGCGAAATGCCCTCGTCATGCTTTAAGATACCGTAATCCGGCTCTATTTCTTCATCGTTGATAATGTTCGTCATGACCGTCGCAAGCGTTTCTTCCAGCTTGTCCGGCTCCGTAAAACCCAGACTTGCCGTGAGGCTGCCCTGCGCATCGGCGTCGATCAGCAGCACCCTTTTTCCCTGCTTCGCCAGTCCTATACCTAGGTTGCTTGTGGTGGTGGTCTTACCTACCCCACCCTTTTGGTTTGCGATTGCTATAACTTTACACATGGTTTTATTCCTCCGTTTAGTTATTTTTTTCTTTAATGTTGGCTTTCTGTACTTCCACATAAGCCCGGTAAAATCTGTTTGTACCCTTGTTCCGATACATTTCTGAAACTTCCGTCACAGCCACTTTGGGCTGTCGGCGCAGAATCTTCTCGAACCACTTAATATCATTCTTTGTTCCCATCAGTCGAATTTTCAGCACGCTTTCTCTCCATTTCCGCAAGAATTTTCTCGACGGACTTCTGCTTCCTACAGTATTCCGGATAACGGAGCCTGATACCTCGCCCGTTCCAGCTTCTCATAATAAAATTTCTCATGTTCCTCGTTTGCAAAAACCATGTGTGTGTTGTCGGCGCTCCGCGCCTCTGCTCTTAACGCTGTGTTCGTCATAATCTTTCCTCCATAATATAAATTTTTTGTTCATGTTCCCCAAACAGAAAAGCATCCACCTATTGGGGATGCCTTTCTTCGCAAACTCATATGCTATTCTATAAAAGTACCATTCTGTATTATCCGGTACTACTCAAAACAAAAATTGTCGTCAACAGACCTTATAAGTGCTAAAATATACCGTAATTACGGGCTTTCCAGCTTCCATACTTTTTCATTATGCACAAGACAAGCCCCCACTTGGACGGCGCTTATGCGGCGTTTGGGAAGGTGATTGAAGGGCTGGAAAACGTGAATAAAATCGCTGAGACAGCGACCGATTACGAGGACAGACCGCTGGAAGATCAGATCATGCAAACGGTTACCGTTGAGACATTCGGAGTGGATTATCCGGAGCCGGAGAAACTGTAAGCAATCATCCTCTATAATAAGTGGCAAACCCGGCTAAAAGGCAGTGACATATTTAAAAATCCGTAGTAAAAGCCAGCGATCCCACCCCGGAATCGCCGGCTTTTTTCTTTTCCCCGTATGTTTTTTACATTATTTTTGCATACTTAAGATGAGCCGGAATACAAACACCCCGTTGTCGTTTTTGAAGTCATATTCCCCATTGTATTTCTCCGCCGTCCTGATGATACTGCAAACCCCGACGCCTCCCGTAAATTCGCTCCCGGGCTTCCCATCCTTTAGCGCCGCCTCCTTTTTGCACGTATTGCTGCAGGAGATAATCAGTTTATTCTTTCTCTTCTTAAGCAACAGATCAATAAAGCACTCCCTCTCTTCCAGGCTTTTTTTCACCTCCATGCAGGCGTAAATGGCGTTTTCATAAGCGTTGGCAAGAATTGCCACCAGATCAATGCCCGGTATCTCGGGGTTCTTCCCCAACTCCACATCCATTGTCACCTTAATTTGTTCCTGCTCCGCCTTTCTGGTATAGGCGGAGAGCAAGTTATTGACCGCCGTATTGACACAGATCATCTTCAGCGCGCTTTGATCTA
>CAQBGY010000869.1:1743-2428 GCA_948759685.1 uncultured Eubacterium sp. | reverse complement strand
AATTATTATTTAGATATGACAACGATGAAAACACGTGCAAATGAGGCTGAACGCATTGCCGTAGCCATGAAAGATTATTACAATGTAATGGGAAAACCTATTGATACGATTGTATGTCTGGACAACTGTGAAGTAATCGGTGCATTTCTTGCAAATGAATTAAGCCGTGCCGGCGTTTTATCCATGAATGCACATAAGACAATTTATGTAGTTACGCCGGAGTTTAACTCTAACGGCCAAATGATTTTCAGGGATAATCTGAAACCTGAGGTAGAGGGAAGAAATGTATTGTTACTCCTCGCTTCAGCGACTACCGGAAAGACGGTACGTAACAGTATTGAATGTATTCAGTACTATGGCGGAAAACTTCAAGGTATTTCAGCCATATTCAGTGCTGTTGACTCTGTTGACGGCCATCGTGTAGATGCACTATTCAGAGCTGAAGATATACCTAATTATGATGCTTATACCCACAATGATTGTCCAATGTGTAAAGCAGGAAAACCTGTAGAAGCATTGGTAAATGGATATGGATATAGTGAGATTTAAAAAATATAATAAGAACTATCCTCTAAGTCAATGTGACTTTTATGGATAGTTCTTCTATTAAGACCTTTTTAATTATTTTTACTTATCCCAGAGACCATCTTCTCTCAGTCTCTTCCAGTCAGCTTCAAGAATCTTA
>CAQBGY010000869.1:0-1733 GCA_948759685.1 uncultured Eubacterium sp. | reverse complement strand
CGTGTGCTCTTCCGATCTCAGCATTAAATGATTTAATGCTGCCTGTATACGTTCTCTGGACACACCACTGTGGGCTGATACATTTTCTACTGTTTTAGAATATGTGGCCATTTTACGCCTTTTCTTCAGAATATATAACGACTGCAATATTGCATCATAATAATACTGTCTCTCCTGATTTGATCTTGGCATCTCTACATATGAATTTGCCGAAGCTTTTAATTTATTGCTCAATGAATGTTTTACGCCATATACAATAACTTTTTTCTTAATATCTCTTAAATATTTTATTGCCAGATCAAAATGTGCATCTCCAGTAAATATAATAAATATATCGGGGGAATTCTTCTTCGCCGCTTCACGATATATTGCATCTAAAATAATAAAATCAGTAAAATCTTTGTCTACACCATCTTTTGTACTGGCTGTATGAACTACATTCTTTGTTATTTTTTCTAATCTAGTTAGTTCATTCTCAATAGGGCTTCCATGAAAGTCCCCAAAAAATGTTATATTTTTTATGCTATATTCGTCTTTAAGTTCTCTATACCATTCTTCAACATTAGGTCTCATTGAAAAAATATTATTATATCCATAGTACCAATGCTCATAATCTACAAAAACCGCTGCTGAACTTTTGCTGCTAAATAATCCTTTTAACACTCTGCTCCTCCTTTCTTTTAATTTTACCTATACATTATATCAAACTTTAAGCATATGTCACGGAAAAGTTTTCGACTTTTTACAAACGACAAAGCTCCACACATTTTGTGCAGAGCCTGTTGTGTTTATAATTTTATTCATTTCCGAGTACTTCTATTTCATACATGTTATATCCATACTGCCCGGATTTTTCTTTTGCTACAATCTTAATATATCTCAATTCTCTATCTTTCATATCATGAATTCTTATATTTTGCGTATTTTCTGTGTAGTTCGCTGATGTATTCCAATTCGTTCCATCCTTTGAATACTGTATCTCATAACTCTTTGCATAGGCATCTCCCCAATGTATCAATATACCATCTACTGAATAAATATCTTCTAAATCTACCATAATCCAAGCTTCTTCAGTAATGGCCGATGACCATTTTGTATTAAGGTCTCCATCCACAAGATATTCCGGACCATAAGTCCCCTTGCTTGAAGCTGTAACAGTTTTTCCTAATGCTAAATTTGTTTTTCCAATAACAGAAAGTGATGGTTGTTTCTGTCCCGGTGCAAGACTGCCATGAACTTTAAAATCATACATCGAAATACCTTTATCTGTTCCTCTTATATTACATTGTACCTTCACATATCTAATCGGTCTGTTATACATGTAATGTGTACTTTCTCCCGAACGCCCACCAGTTTCTCCTCCCCAATAAATAGCATCATGGAAAGTCCAATCATTACCAGACCATGAAACAGTATATTTATTCGGATATTCCTCTCCCCAGTTAAGTTCAATTGTAGAAACATAATAAACCGCACCCAAATCTACGATAAACCACTGGTTATCTTTTTCCTCTGAAACCCATTTCGTACTGCTATTTCCATCTACTGCATATCTCGCATCATAAGAGTCTTTCACACTTGAGCAAAGAACTTTCTTTCCATATGCAATGTCATTCAAAGGAATTGCCGCACAAACTTTCTTTTGTCCAAAAATGCTTACAGAACTAATCATAATACTGAAATATAAAATCACACTTAAAAATTTCTTAATCATAAATAATACTCCTTTAATT
>CAQBGY010000868.1 GCA_948759685.1 uncultured Eubacterium sp. | reverse complement strand
CAGAATTTTATGTTGCTGCATTTATAGGTCTTTTTCATTCCATAACCTCATTTCTATACCGCCTGTCTGCGCTGTTTCTGCATTGCAAGGTACTCATATCCTTTTGCATTGGCACAGATGTCCTCAATAAAAGTCACATTCCCTTTGGAAGCAATATCGCTGTAATGCCTGAGTAAGCATCCGCCGCCTCCAATCACATATAGATGCACCAAACTTTCTTTATACCCATAGTCAACCAACCGCTTTAAAATATCCATTGCATACCGTTCTGCAATCCGGCTGACTATCCCCGCCACATCATCCGTCCTGCCCTGCAAGCCGTTTATCAGCATCGGCTCGATCATAATCTCCGGTACGCTTTCCCCTGCTGATTTGGATAATTCCTTTTGGATTTCCTTCATGCAGATGGAAACACCGAATTTGTCAGTCACAAGGCTTTTCTCCAACGGTCTGCCGTCCACAATCTGCATCACGTTCATTGTAACGTTTCCAATATCCGCTATCATGTTGAAGCCTTTCATCGAACCGGCACTGCATACCGCTGCAAATCCCTGCGGAAATACTTCCACGCCGCACAAATGCACCCTGTAATTCTCTTTGCGGAATGAGAAAAATAATTTCTGTTCCTGCATCAGATATTTCTTAAAATCCACCGCCTGACTTTTTGCCCATGCAAGGGGAAGTCCAGCAGCCAGCACCACTTTTGCCTCATGCAGACCTCGGAATTTCAGTTCTTCCGCCAATCCTGCCAATGTGAGAATAAAAAAGTCCTGCGAATCTGTCTTGTTCCCCTGATAAATTAAGTGATTTTCCCCAATCACATAATGCTTATCCTTTGTAGAAAAGAAATCTGATTCCCCTGATGAAGACAAGTCTGTTGGCGATTCTTCTTCCTTAAAGCCGGTACTCTCAGATTACTTTGCACTGCACCCGCATTTTCATCCCGATACATTCCTTGGCGATTCCTCTTTTGACACGATTGAAGCTTACGGCTTCCTTAAAGATGAATTCCATTTTTCCAAAGCCCTGATCCCTTATAACCCAAGGAATGAGAGTACTCTTGAAAAGGTCGGCTATAACGCTTACGGTTATCCCACCTGCCCAAAAGACAGCAGCCTCTCCATGAAATATGCCGGGCACTGCCACGAAAAAGGACGCTCTGACCGGAACAAATGGATATGCCCAAAAGTCCACATGGTAAAAGGAGAATGGGTATGTGACTGCCCGGAGCCATGCAGCACTGCAAAGAAGGGACGCACCACTTATACTTACGATAACATGGACTTCCGCATGTTCCCCGGCATCCAGCGTGATTCTGACGAATGGAAATCCCTCTATAAAATCAGAACGATTGTAGAACGTGCCATCAGCCACTTCAAAATCAATATGTGCATTGCCGGACGCAGAACCCGTAACCACGCAACCACAAAAGCGGATGTATTTCTTGCAGGCATTGCCAGCCAGCTTACCGTAATCGTTGCCCACCGCATGAGTTCCCCAAAATACATCAGAAGTCTAAAACCTCTAATTGCCTGAAAAAACATTCCATTTTCATACTTCATATTCAGGCTTATTAAAATACGTCTAAAATCTTATAATGCATGTCAATTCAAGGACAATTCTGAATATTGACCTGCTTTTTTTCCTTCTATAGTGGAAAGTTATCCACATCGAAGAATAAAATCATTTAACAATTACCTATTGTTAATCTTATTATTGTGTTTTCAGTTTTTTCGGTTTACACCGTTTACAAACAGCGGAAATCCTTGATTTTCCTATATCCCGCTGTAAACTCACCGTTTACAAAAATGTAAACGCGCCCTGTAAACCGGATAAAAAAGAGTTTAAAGCATACTTCCATTTACTCCTTAAAAGGTAACTGCGCATTATCCGGCAATGGTGAAAATCCCTGCATATCGGTTCTGCGTTTCCAGCCACGCTGCAATCCATACCTGTCGAACCTATGGGAGCTGATTTTTTCCCACCCTGCAATACAGGTGTTCATAATGCTGTTTATTTCCTTAATCTCCCATTGTTTTGGTTCCTCATACTCATGCCGCAATGCTTCTCTGTAAATCATCTCGCTGCATACATACTCGTCGGTACAATCGTCCAGCCACGCCTGAATAATTCCAACCTTTGTATCTTCTGGCATAAACTGTTTCTGCATCTCCTTCAGATATTCTTCCATCTCTTTTGACAGCTTTAACTCATGCGTACAGTTCTTATAGATAACCATAGCCTCCGCCCACGCCTGCACAATATATTCCCTCGACTCCTTTTCGTCCTCAAGGATATGTTTCTCCACACGCTCCTGATGAACCAGAACAGGTGCAAACCTTCTGTTTCCCGTTCTGTCAAGCGGAAGAAAATCAAGGTTGTTTGATGTGCCGACAAAGATACACTGTCTTGGTCTGTCCTCCGCATAAG